>JAHJTL010000050.1 GCA_018829775.1 Chloroflexota bacterium
CCGGAGCAGATTGCCGACCTCAAGGGTCTGGCTGGCGACCCATCGGATAACATTCCCGGCGTCCCCAGCGTGGGTGAAAAAACGGCGGTCAAGTTGCTCCAGCAGTTTGGGACCGTGGAAAACATATACGACCATATCGACGAAGTCGCCCCCCCCAGACTCCAGGAAACGTTACGCCAGCACGAAAAATCGGCACGCCAGAGCAAGCACCTGGCCACTATTGTTATCGAGGCCCCGGTTGAACTGAACCTTGACGAGTGCCAGATAGGACAGTACGACCGCGAGACGGTCAACGAGCTTTTCCGCGAGCTTGAGTTTGTCCGCCTGCGCGACAGGCTGCCTGAAGTTGGAGCCAGAGCAGAGACTTCTGAGGCACCACCAGCGGAAGTGAAGACCGGACCACCGCAGGGAGATTACCGTATCGTCAATACTCCTTCCGACCTTGATAATTTAGTTAATCGCCTGGCGGAGGCCAAGTCGTTTGCCTTTGACCTGGAGACGACCAGCCTGAATCCGATGTCCGCGGAACTGGTCGGCCTCTCTTTCTCACCGGCACCAACAGAGGCATACTATATTCCGGTGGGACACACCAGCCTGCAATCAACGGCACAGCTTCCCCAGCCGCAGGTCATCGACCGGCTCAAGCCCGTTCTGGAGGACAATAGGCTGGCCAAGCTGGCCCACAACGGCAAATACGATATGACCGTGCTGGCCGAACATGGCGTGAACGTAAATAACCTCACTTTCGACACCATGGTTGCCGCTTACCTGGTAGGAGAGAAATCACTGGGCCTGAAAACCCTTGCCTTCAGCAAGCTGAACATCGATATGACCCCCATCACCGACCTTATCGGCACCGGCTCCAAACAGCTGCCCATGTCTCAGGTCGAGATAGAAAAGGTGGCCGATTATGCCTGTGCCGATGCTGATATGACCCGCCGCTTAACGAACTTCTTTGGCAAGGAGCTGCAAGGGCAGGGACTCTGGCAGCTTTTCTCCGAGGTTGAGATGCCCCTCGTGCCGGTGCTTCTCCGCATGGAGAGGAACGGCATCGCCCTGGACAAGAAACGTCTGCAGGATATGTCCCAGCATCTTGGCAAGCAGATTTCAGGGCTTGAGGAACGGATATTCACCCTGGCCGGTCATGAGTTCAACCTCAATTCGCCGCAGCAGCTGGGAAAGGTCCTGTTCGATGAGCTGGAAATACCCACGACACGGAAAGGTAAGTCAAAATATTCCACGGAGGCATCAGTCCTGGAGGAACTCAAAGAATATGAGATAATCGGATTAACCCAGGAGTACCGACAGTTATCAAAGCTCAGATCGACTTATATAGATGCCCTTCCCGGCCTCATCAATCCCAGGACCGGACGGGTGCATACCAGCTTCAACCAGACGCGGACGGCCACCGGGCGGCTCTCCTCCAGCGAGCCAAATTTACAAAATATCCCTGTCCGCGGCGAAACGGCCAAACAGATACGCTGCGCCTTCACCGCGCCAAAGGGAAACTGCTTGTTTGCCGGGGATTACTCGCAGATCGACCTCCGGGCGCTGGCTCACCTTTCCCAGGACCCGGGACTTATCCAGGCCTTCCAGCAGGACGAGGACATCCACGCCGCCACCGCCGCCCAGCTTTTCAACGTGGAAAAGTCGCAGGTGACCTCCGATATGCGCCGGCTGGCCAAAACGGTGAATTTCGGTGTTACCTACGGCATGAGCGAGTACGGTCTGGAGCAGGCTACCGAGCTCTCACGGGAAGAAGCGGCCCAGTTCATCTCCGCCTACTTTGCCAAATACCCCAAAGTGAAGGAATACCTTGAGTCGACTAAAAAGCAGGCAAGAGATAACGGCTACGTACAGACCATCCTGGGCAGAAGGCGTTTCATCCCGGAAATCAATTCGGCCAATCGTCAGGTGCGTGAAGCCGCCGAACGCATGGCAATCAACATGCCGGTGCAGGGCACCTCGGCCGACATCATCAAGGTGGCCATGATAAACCTCGACCGTGAAATGGACAAAAAGCATTCGAAGAGCAAGATATTGCTGCAGGTACACGATGAGCTTGTCCTCGAGGTTCCTGTTGAAGAGATGGAGACAATGCGCCAGCTCGTTCCTCAGGTAATGTCCTCAGCGCTCCAGCTCAGCGTACCGCTGAAGGTTGACACCAAGCAGGGCCAGAACTGGGGGGAAATGTCTTAACATGCCCGAACTGCCCGAGGTGGAAACGATAAAAAATGAGCTTGCCCCGCATGTTCTGGGGCACACCTTCACCGGCGTCACCCTTCTCTGGGGCGGTATCGTCAAGGCGCCATCGATTGAGGAATTCCGTTCCCGCCTGGTCGGACGGAAAATCACCGGCCTGTCCCGGCATGGCAAGTACCTTGTGCTCAACCTGACCGACGATGATTCGCTGGTCATCCACCTGAAGATGAGCGGCTCGCTGCTGCTGAGCCAGGATTCTTCAGAGCCACCCCAATATACCCGTGCTGTCTTCCACCTGGACGAAGGCATAAATATATTTTTCCGCGACACGCGCAAATTCGGCGGGATATGGCTGGTTAAGGACTGGAAAACAGTAACCAAAAATCTGGGGCCTGAGCCTCTGGAAGCGGAGTTTACGCCACAGGTCCTGGCGCAGCGACTGAAAAATCGGAAAGCGCCCGTCAAGGCGCTACTCTGCGACCAATCTATAATTGCCGGCATCGGCAATATGTACGCCGATGAAGCCTTGTTCGCCGCTAAAATTAATCCATTGAGGTCCGGTGCCAGTCTGACATCGGAAGAGATTGAACATCTTCACCACGCCATTCAACGGACATTGCGCGCCGCCATAAGTAATAAGGGCGCCAGCATCGTGAGCTACTACCGGCCCAGCGGCGAACCCGGGACCGCCCACTTTGAGTTCAAGGTTGCGCACGGTCGTGGCAAAAACTGCCCCAACTGCGGCCGCCCGATTCAGCGCATCCCGGTGCGCAATCGCGGCACCTATTTCTGTCCCAGGTGCCAGCCGGCTCCCTAGTCGTCCCAGAGCCGGAAGGGTGGGTACTGGTCCGTCATCAGCGCCACGTAGGCACAGAAGCGGTATGACCAGCGATTAAAGCCGATGACAAGCTTGAAGATGCTCTCAGGGTACTTGCCGGTAAACAATAAAACTATGGCACCAAAGATAGCGAGAAAGTTCACCAGACCCAGAGCGTTATTTCGCCTGTTGCCTCCTGGTTGGAAAAAGCTAACCACAACATAATGCGGGATAGCTAAAAGCCACCACTTAATCCAGACCAGCCCCCGGGACAATTTTTCTGGATATTCAATCTGAAGGTCGGCCGGGTAGTCAACAGAATTCAGGGTAAACGGGGGATACTTATCTGTACCCAATGCCCAGTAGGTGTAAAATTCCACTCGCCATGACCACCGCAGCACGCCCACGTTGAAATCGAACAAGCCCCTGGGGAACCTGCCAGTAAAGACAATGGCGAAAAAGGCGATAAGCCACACGATAATGAATGCCACCCAGAGGAATGCCAAGACAATAATGTGTGGAATTGCCAGAAACCATTTGATGAGCCACCATCCTCGCGCCGGCGGTACGGTGAGCTCACCGATTAGCGTTACCGGATATGTTTGAGCAGCCATATACTATTTACCTCCTTTTTTCTAATACTAAACCACGGTAGCTGCAGCCCGGAATACTTCGGGCAGCAGTGCCTGGATGAAACCAAAGACATTTACCAGAGATGACATGACGCTGGAGCCAGTCACCCAGCGCGCCAGCCAGCCGAAAATGGGGAAGGCATTCAGTATCAGGGCAAGCACTGTCAGGCCGATGCTGGCATTGACCGCGTTCATGGCGCCGCCGAGCAGCCGGTACAGCAATCCCTTTTTCCATATTTTATTAATCAATTTGCGAGGGAGGAGGAAAGCGAGTTGGAGTATAGCAACGACGATGCCGAAAGCAATGAAGAAGCTTATGAAATTTTCCCAGTTCTCACCGGGAAGGAAGGAGAGCAGTCCAGCAATTAAATGGTAGGACAGGCCGGCGATAAAAATGGCAATGAGCACCGCCACAAGGTTGAAAAAATGCTTTACCGCACCTTCTTTCAACCCGGCAAGCAAGCTGACCAGTAGAACAAAAACGACAAAGAGACTTACCAACCATTCCATATTGAAAATAATATTAAATTATTTGACACCGTTTGACAAGGGATTTGTTCTGTTATTCGTGATTTTTCTCGTGGTCTTCATCTTGCGAGACAGGGGTCAGGGAACAGAACAGGTCGTTCGCACCGCACTCATGGCACTCCATCTGCAATGCGCTGTGCTCGATATCGAACCGCTGCCGCAGTATCTTTTCCACCTGCTGGCGAATTTCAGCGGCCTGACTAATCTGCATATCATCAACCAGCACATGGCAGCTCATGGCGTGCAGCTCCGGAGAGATGCTCCAGACGTGTACGTCATGGACACCTTTCACACCGCGTATTTTCTGCAGGTCGCGTGCCATCCTGTTGACATCTATCTGGTGCGGCGCTGCTTCCAGTAGCACCTTTAACCCCTCCCTCAGGATGCGCCAGGCAGCAAAGGTGATAATGAACCCGATGAGCACACTGATGATGGGGTCAACGATAAACCATCCGGTCAGCATAATGATGATGGCACCGATGATGACGCCGATGGACGCCAGCGCATCACCCAGCACGTGCCAGAAGGCGCTTCGCACGTTGAGATTGCTCCGCTGCTCCTTGCGCAGCCAGAAGGCGATGAAGATATTGACGCTCAGCCCAATCAGTGCTGCTGTCAGCATAAGGGAGCTGTTCACTTCCGGCGGCTGCAGCCAGCGGCGGTATGCTTCAAAGAAAATAACCACCGCAATGGCGAATATGCTGAAGCCATTGAACAGGGCGATGATAACCCCTACGCGGTGGTAACCAAAGGTCATGCGACTGCTCGCCGGGCGTTCGGCCTGCCTCACACCATACCAGCTGAGCGAGAGGGCAATGATGTCGGCAAAAACGTGTCCGGCGTCGCTGAGCAGGGCCAGGCTGTGGGACAGAAAACCGCCGACAAGCTCAACTACCAGAATCAGACCGGTCAGCAGGATGCCATATTTCAGCTTGTTGCCCACCGTCATGGGATGATGATGGGTGTGGTTAGTCAATGCCTTCTCCCCTATTGGCCGACTACTTCCCGAAGAGCTGCCACATATGCCTCATAAGTCCTCGAATCAAAGAGCACGAAGACCACTTCCTTGACCGATGTCATCTTCTCACGTAAAAATGCTATCACCGTCGTGAGAGCAACTCCAGCCGCCTGCTCAACCGGGTATCCGTAAGCACCGGTGCTGATGGACGGGAAGGAGACGCCGGTTAAATTGTTCCCGGCGGCAAGTTTCAGGCTTTCCCGGTAGGCGCTTTCCAGAAGCTCGGCTTCACCCCTGCCACCGCCATGCCAGAACGGGCCAACGGTATGAATTACGTGCTTTGCCGGCAGGTTTCCGCCTGTGGTTATCACTGACTTACCCGTGGGGAGACGCCCCTGCCTGGCCACGATTTTTTTACACTCCTCCAGAATGGCGGGACCACCGGCCCTATGAATAGCACCGTCCACGCCACCACCGCCCATCAAGCTGGAATTGGCAGCATTGACGATGGCATCTGTAGACTGCCGGGTAATATCACCCTGGATGATGGATATTTCTGCCTCATTTACCGTTACCTGTTCTGGCCCATTCCCCATGTCAGCACCTCCTGTCGGTCACTGCTGGCTTCTCAGATAATCAATTGCCCACTGGATGGCCTCTTCACCTTCCAGCTCCAGCTCAATATCCGGCCTGATTCCTTCCCCTTCAATGAGTCGACCGTTTGGTGTGAGCCAGCGTGCGGTGGTTATGTAAAGCCCAGAACCGTCCTGAAGCTCACGCGGGATGTTGACACTGCCCTTGCCGAACGTCACGTTTCCGGCAACTGTTGCCCTGCCGTGGTCCTGCAATGCACCCGCCAGCACCTCGCTGCCGCTGGCGCTAAACTCGTTCACCAATATAACCATCGGTAGTTCATTAACCAGTTCTTTGGGTTTCACTTGCAGGGCTGTCTGCTCGCCTTTATTATTCACCACTTTCACCACCACGCCATCTTTCAGGAAATGTGAAGCGACCCCGACAACACTATCCAGTATTCCACCTGGATTGCTGCGCATGTCCAGAATTATGCCTTTCGCGCCTGCCTGGTCAATGTCATTTAGTGCGGTCAGTAATTCGTCGGCGGTGCGCTTGGAGAAGTGAGTAATCCTGAGGTGGGCAATGTCCTCCACCATTTCCAGCGTAACGCTGGACAGTTCAATCGTGGCGCGCACGATATCGATTTCCACCGGTTCGGTTTCGTCATGATGCTGAATGAGCAACCTGACGGTTGTCCCTTTGGGGCCGCGGATTTTAAGCACCGCCTCCACCATACTCATATCAGCTGTGGACTCGTCGTCTATCTCCAGAATGACGTCTTCTGACCTTACTCCGGCCTGAGCCGCCGGTGAGTCGGGAATGGGCGAGATAACGGTGAGTTTCTCCTCTCTTATCCCCACCTGCGCACCAATACCTTCAATCTCGCCTTCAAGACCGCTCATACCGATTTCATACGTTTCAGCATCGATATATGAGCTGTAAGGGTCATCAAGAGATTCAATCATGCCTTCGATGGCACCCTTGCTGAGCTCGTCTGGCTCAAGCTTGTCCCGGTCCACATAGTCCCTGAAGATGATATCCCATGCCTCCTCTACCAGTCCCAGCCCTTCTCCATCTCCTGTTGGAACCCCTCCCAGGTTATAGCCGGTGCCGAAGGCAAGTGCAATTATGGCAATGAAAGTTAAAATGATGAGTACATACTTCATCGTGTTTGACATCGGTTTATTTTCCCCCAAAGGATATTACTGACAACATTGAGCCACGGAAAAACACCCGCAGGATTTGACTTCGGAGAAGATTTATTTGCCTCCTTACCGTGCGTTTACGAGGCTATCCGTCAGTTAACTCAAAGGTCAAGTAAACCTGTAAGCCGAGTTACAGGACATCTCACGAACGATTTAATTCTTGACCAGAAATTTGTCCAAGAACTTGCCCAATCCATCTCTAGGCTAGTTCACAATGACTTGCCAAATGTCCCTTATACTGTAGCCGTGACAAACCTCTTTGAAGTATATCATAAAGAGCTCTCCGAAAGCGACCGGGACCCCAAAACTATTGACCGCTACTGGGGGGTCGCCATCCGCTATCAAACCTGGCTGGGCGATAGAGAAGTCAATGTTCAAACCGCCAAGCAGTTCTTAGCGCACTTAAGGGAGCAAGGCTACCAACCCAGATCGGTTATTCTCTACTACCACGCCTTACGGCCATTCTTCGAGTTCATCAGGCAGCCCTTAAAGCTCCGGCTGAGAAAACCCGAGACGCTGCCGCCTTACTATGACCCGGGCGACTTTGAGGGACTGGTAGCGCAAGCCAGAAAAGGACTTTATCACCAGACGGCAGCCCAAAAGCGCCGTAACGAAGCCCTGCTCTTAACCTTCGCCTACACCGGCCTGAGAAAGAGTGAGTTGCTGGAGCTGCAGGTCTGCGACCTGGACTTTAACCGGCAATGTATCCTGGTCAGACTGGGCAAAGGCCGACGACAGCGAGTTATCCCGATGTCAGAAAGGATCGTAATTCCCCTGCGTCAGCAGTGCGCCGGCAAGACAGCACAACAAAAAGTGTTTAACGGACTGAATGGGCGCAGCGTTTATCGAATCGTCACCGGCCTGGCCAAGGCGGCGGGCTTAGATGGATTCCACCCCCATAGCCTGAGACATTTCTTTGCCACCCAACTTTTGGAAAAGGGGGCTAACTTAAGAGAGGTTCAACTCCTGCTGGGCCATCGAGACCTGACGACAACGGCGGTATACCTTGACGTAACCGCTGAGCATCTTCGCGCCGCTGTTGTGCGATTAGATAGTTCTGAAATGCCACTGCATCTATCTGCCACCGATTAGCGGCGAAGCCGCCATACGTCGGAAATTCTTTTAGAAAGCCGGAGACGATACCCTCCCGGGCCAGGGCGTTTAGTGCACACGGGTCGTCGTCAATGAGTTCACCAGCGAGTTTTGTTGTTATTTTAATGGTGCCATCGTCCCAGTAGGTGATTGTTATATTCTTTTGGTAATTTCGCGTGTGCTGTTCAATGTTGTTGAGCTGGGCATCACTAATAACGGCGTGCCTCTCATTGTCTTTCGGAACGATATCAAGCCGTGCCATTGCCTTACGAAGACCCCGAACGGTCATCTTAAGTTCCACTGCCGCACCGCTAATGGTGTGGGTGCCCGAAAGCGGCTGCCATGCCACCCTTCTTAGCCATTGGACTTCTCGCTTCTCCGTTTGCTTCACCGCGTCGGGATCGAAATTGGCATACCCGTACGCCTGGTAGCACTCCGAGCAAATGGACTTGTCTGGGGCAGCCTCCCTGACGCGGCAAAGCACACAAAGGTCTGGCCTTATCGCGTAGTGGTTGGAAGTGAATCTACCTCCAGGTTGGTTCACAGACGCCTCCCCAAGCTGTGATACCATTACTCTACAACATTTCCGTAATTTATTACAAGCTCAAGATAAATAGAAGGAGGTAGAGAAATGATATTTGAGATGAAGGCGAACCCAACGAACGGGCAAATGGTGATGCCAGTGCCTGTAAGAAAAGAATGGGGCAACAACTACGAAATGCGGCCTAACGCAGTGGCTGGCGTCATCTACTGGCTACAATATGGGTAGGTAAAGGTCTTGATGTGAAGAAACTCCAAGTGCTACTTGGCCATGCAAGCATAGCCACTACTATGGAATATGTTGATTCTAATTTTGAGCAACTAAGATCCGAATATGAAAAGCTATGGCAAGATGAAGAAAAGCAGACAAAGGATTAAAAAGACAAGGAAAGAGCCAACGAGGGAGAGGAAACCTGGAAATCCTCCTCAAATAACCATCGGTTGGGGAAGAGGCGCCAGTGAGTATCGCCCTGGGCTGTTTACAAAAAAGTGTTTTGAAAAGCACGGCGAAGCCTGCGGTGCCGATATCTACTACGCCCTAAGCGAGGAGTTAGAGCGGCTAAACAAGGAAAGAATCGAGATAGGGGAAAAGCCCTTCGAAAGACCAAACTACTCAAGTTTTAGCCGCTACTTCCATTGGTTTCTGATACTGGGGTTAATAGAGCGTACTGACAAACGAGAGGCTGCAATTTACGATTTCTTGCAGAAACGAGTGTTCTACAGATTGACTAGCAAGGGTGAAGCTGAAGTGAGCGCCTGGGAAGACCCGGTGAGGGCCGCACACCCGGAGTTTGGTTAGACAAGGTTCGTAAACTACCTGCGGAACTGGCCAACAGAAGTGGGTTCTATCTGAAATAGCCCGTTTACAACTCAGCGGTAATCTTTGGCAATTTAAGGCGTTAGGCCCGCCAAGCCCCGCTATATCCCAATTAAATGGGTTATGAAGGTTATAAAAGTGAGCAAATTTGAAGTTCTGAGGTTTATTCAGAACAAAGAAGCAGAAGAAGCAATGGCTTGACCGTGAGGAGTATAGATGACAGGCGTCAGCCCCACTAGCCCAGAATTTTTACAGATTAAGGCATAAATAATGAAAAGGAAAGAGGCAATAATCCGGTATTTGAGCGGGATCGTCAGAGGTCACTTACGCCATATCGCAGGCTGGATGGCATGGGATATACATGAGAGGCTTTGGTAGCGTTAGCCCCGCTGGGCCCCGCCATATGCCAATTAAATGGCTTATTGGGTGAGCTGTTTGGTTACATGAGCACAATACACAAAGTTTAGCTTTCCGGCTGAGAGTGTGAGTTGCAGAGAGTGATTTACAGGCTGGGTTACTTGGGGAAGGGAAGGAATGAAAACCTACATCGAACCAAATGAGACAACTCTGATGGAGAAGGCGGCTACCAATCTTCGGGATCGGCTGCTGATCAGGATGCTTTCCCACCTAGGCTGCCGCATATCGGAGGTACTGGGCCTCACCGTGCAGGATATTGACTTCCACCAGGGTACGGTAACAATTCAACACCTCAAAGCCCGACTGAAGTTGTCCTGCCCCCACTGCTCATCCCGCCTCGGTCGCTCGCACCAGTTCTGCCCCAAATGCGGGCTCGAGGTGAAGGACGCGGTGGCTCGAGAGAGCGAGCGCCACCGGCTGAGGACGCTGCCGGTGGACGGGGAGACGCTGGAGGTGCTCAAGGGCTACATTGACCGGGGAGGACTAGCGTCCCACGGCGGGAAGCAGCTTATCTTCGGCATAAACAGACACCGGGCATGGCAGGTCGTTCGGGAGTGCGCCAGAAAGGCGGGGCTCGGTAGCCTTCAAAACCCGGAGACAGGCAGGCTGCGTGGCGTAAGTCCGCACCGCTTGAGGGATGGATTTGCCGTTATGGCTGTGCAGCGGGATGACTCTACCGACAGCATTAGGATGCTGCAGGAGTGGCTCGGGCACGCCAATATCGGCACCACCATGCGCTACCGTAAAGTGGCGGGCCAGGAGTTGAAGGACTGGTACGAGAAATTGTGGCCTCGTAAGGAGGGGAGCAATGGTTGAACTGCTGAGACCGATCAGGGGGGGGTTCTTAAGACCTTTCGGCTGTGGCGCGTTTATCAAGAAGTTTTTTCTCGGACAAGGCCCTGAAGGCAGGCCCAAAATTGACCCCAACCGCGGAGCTTGCCAGGCCGACATCTTCTACCACTACAAGCTCGCCTTGCATACCGCCTATGCTGAAGACGCCACC
>JAHJTL010000051.1 GCA_018829775.1 Chloroflexota bacterium
AAAATGAATCCGGACTGGTACTATTTCCGCCGACAGCCGAAGTCAACGAAAAAAGCCACCTTGTCATTGGTGGCTGCGATACTATGGCGCTGGCGGAAGAGTTCGGCACGCCTCTGTATGTTTTCGATGAGGTAACTTTGCGTCGAAAGTGCACCGAGTTCAGAGACGAGTTCGGCAGGCGCTATCAGGATACGGCGATAGTCTACGCGTGCAAGGCATTCGTCAACCGGGCGCTGGCGCTCCTATTCAAGGAAGAGGGGCTCGGGCTGGATGTTGTCTCCGGCGGAGAGTTGAGTATCGCCCGTTCCGTTGATTTCCCGATGGAAAAGGTCTATTTCCACGGCAACAATAAGTCCGCCGAGGAACTGGGTATGGCCCTGGAATATAAAGTCGGACGCATTGTCATCGACAATTTTCAGGAACTTGATACGCTGGCGGAAATTGCAGGTCAGCGAGGTGCCACGCCTGATGTCCTGTTGCGGCTGACGCCGGGCGTTGACCCGCACACGCACAAACACATCTCCACCGGCGTTGTGGACAGCAAGTTCGGCATCCCTCTCGCCAGTGCTGGTGAAGCGGTGGCCAGGGCGATGTCGGCACCCAATTTGAACCTGATAGGGCTGCACTTTCATCTTGGCTCGCAGATATTCGAGGTGGAGCCGTACCGGGAAGCCATCAGGGTTATTATGGATTTGGTTGCAGAGATGAAATCCAAACATGGTTTTGAACTCCAGGAGCTCGATGTCGGGGGCGGCTTTGCTGTCCAGTATACGGTCGATGCACCCGCGCCGCCCGTATCCGACTATGCCGAAGTGATTGTTACCACAGTAAACGAGAAGTGCCGGGAACACAGTCTTGGCCTGCCGAAGCTGGTCATCGAACCGGGCAGAGCCATCGTGGGGCGGGCCGGCGTGGCGCTATATGAAGTCGGGGTCGTCAAGGACATACCTGGTGTCAGACGTTACGTATCCGTTGATGGCGGAATGGCGGACAATATCCGCCCTGCTCTGTACGGCGCCCGGTACGAGGCTGTGGTGGCGAGCAAGATGAACGATAAAGCAGCGAAGAAGGTTACCATTGTCGGCAAGTTCTGCGAATCCGGTGATATCCTTATCAAGGACATTGACCTTCCCGAAATAGCAGTGGGGGATATTCTGGCGGTGCCCGATTGCGGCGCCTACTGTCTGGCGATGGGCAGCAACTATAATGTCTCATTGAAACCGGCCATCGTGCTGGTAAATGGTGGTAAAGCACGCCTT
Organism: Chloroflexota bacterium; assembly: GCA_018829775.1. NCBI lineage: Bacteria > Bacillati > Chloroflexota > Chloroflexota bacterium. Next base: position 1,260 of record JAHJTL010000051.1, read on the forward strand.
ATCCGCCGACGGGAAACGTATGAGGATTTGCTCCGGTGTGACCTGGTATGAAAGGTGTAAGTTATTTATGTGGCAGGTAGTGGGGCAGGATAGGGCGGTATCCATTCTGCAACGTGGACTGGAGCGGGGCGCCCTCGCTCACGCCTATCTGCTGGTGGGCCCGCCTCACGTGGGCAAGATGACGCTGGCACTTAACCTGGCACGGGCCCTGAACTGCGAATCACCGGAAACACCCTGTGGGCAATGCCAGACCTGCCAGAAGGTGACTTCCGGAAACCATGCTGATGTCCAGATAATCGGCCTGACCCAGAATGGGGATGCTGCTGAAGCCAAACTGATAAGCATTGACCAGGTGCGGGATATGCAGCACTCGGCCAGTCTGCCGCCTTTTGAGGGCAAATGCAAGGTGTTCATCATTGAGGACGCTGAACTTTTATCTGTTGAGGCAGCGAACTGCCTTTTGAAGACTCTGGAGGAACCCACGGATAAGATGGTTTTTCTTTTATTGGCCACGAATGAAAAGCTCCTGCTGGAGACAGTGGTCTCGCGCTGCCAGCGTCTGGAACTTATCCCACTTCCTTCTCTCGAGATGGAGGAAGCACTGCAAAAACAATGGGGAGTTGAGCCACAGCGGGCTAAACTCCTCTCCCGATTATCCAAAGGATGTCTGGGCTGGGCAATCATGGCAGTTTCTGATGACCAGATACTGCAGGAGCGGGCCGAAAAGCTGAAATTTTTGTATGAGGTTATCAGGTCAGACACCGAGAAGCGCTTCGACCACGCGGCGCGGTTGGCGGCTCAGTTTGTGCAGAACAGGGCAGCGGTGCAGGAGAGGCTCGACCTCTGGCTGGACTGGTGGCGCGACCTGCTGCTGCTGAAGGTAGGTTGTCCGGATTACGTCGTCAATACTGACCAGTTGAGCATATTGAATGAAATGGCAGGGCATTATACTATGGAACAGATAAGAGATTGTCTTGGCAGTATCAGGGCTGCGAAAGGACAACTTAAGCTGAATGCCAATCCACGACTGGTGCTGGAAGTGCTGATGCTGGATATGCCGGGAAAGATGGAAGGCAATCGAGGAGAACTGAGTAGCAAGGAGACGGTGAAAAATGGCTGATAAGGTTGTTGGCATTCGATTCAAGACGGCGGGAAAGGTCTATTACTTTGACCCGGCGAACCTGGACCTTGAGGTCAATGACTATGTTGTCGTGGAGACGAGCCGCGGAATGGAGCTGGGGAAGGTGGTCATTGCGCCGCGACAGGTGCTGGCGAACGAGGTTAATGAGCCTTTCAAGCCGGTAACGCGTAAAGCCGAGCCAGAGGACGTTTCACGTATTCAGGAGCTTGAGGTCAAGGCTGAGGAAGCGCTCATTGAATGCGGGAAGATGATTGATGAGCTTCAGCTGCCGATGAAACTCCTTTCGGCGGAATATAACATTGACGGCAGTCGCCTCACCTTCCTGTTCAGCGCCGAGCAGAGAGTGGATTTCCGTGAGCTGGTGCGCCGGTTGACCGGGCAGTTCAAAGTAAAAGTGGAACTGCGACAGGTTGGTACCAGAGACGAGGCCAAGCTCATTGGTGGTTTTGGTCGATGCGGTCGTCCGCTGTGTTGCATGAGCTTTATCACCGATTTTGACCCGGTTTCCATCAGGATGGCGAAAGACCAGGGCCTGCCGCTGAATCCGATGAAAATCTCCGGCTGCTGCGGCCGTCTGATGTGCTGCCTGAGCTATGAGAATGAACAGTATCGCACCATGAAGGAGAAAATGCCCAGGATGGGCCAGCAGGTATCAACGGCTATGGGTGATGCGACGGTTGTGGGTAATAACCTGCTGAAGGAAACCGTGCTGGTGCAGCTGGAAAGCGAAGCAACGGTGGAATTGCCGCTCAGTGATGTCTCGTACTAGTCAGTGCACTCACTGTGGCAGGTATCTATGCCATTCCAGTCTGTTCTGGCGGTAGTGGTAGGGGATGCTGAATAAAAGGTTGTCGCTGGGGTAGGCTGGTTTCCGGGTTAATTTCATGCCGGCTTCTTGCGGAGTTCTCCCTGCCTTGCGGCGATTACAGGGAACACAGGCGCTGACTACATTTTCCCAGGTGTGCTGTCCGCTTCGGTAGCGAGGAATTACATGGTCCAGGGTCAACTGCTTGGTTTCCTTGCCGCAGTACTGGCAGGAATAATTGTCACGGTTGAAGACCTCATAGCGGGTCAGTTTTTTCCGCCGGTAAGGACGTTTCACCATGTGGGCGATGCGTATCACGGAAGGAAGTTCAAAGCTATCGCTGACGGTGTGGATAAAGCCGACGCCGTTCTCAAGCATCTCCGCCTTGCCCTGGTAAATCAGGACGACGGCACGCCTGGCCCGGCATATGGTGAGCGGTTCGAAACTCTGGTTCAGCACCAGAACAGGAAGATTTAACATTTATAAACTTCTTTCTCTCCGAGGCTACCTCATTTTACTAAAAATACGCCGGCAGAAGCAAACCGACAACTTCTCTGCAAACAAAATCCTGATAATCAGGGAGGGTTCTGCTCTCCCCGATGTTTTTTGGTAAATCTACGGTCTGGTCTGACAGGCGATGAAGCGCATGGCGCATTCCGCAGCATTGGCCAGCAGTTTCTCGGCATTTTCCATGGACTGGTCAAGTGTGATGGGCCCGGGAGCGATGCTGAGCACAGCATCGATTCCCTGGTCGAAGACCACCCGGCAATCGTCGGCTACTTCTCCCGCCAGCGCGATAACCATGGCGCCGAATTCTTTGGCGGCCAGAGCAACGCCGGTGGGCACCTTACCCATAGCCGACTGGCAGTCAATACGGCCCTCGGCGGTAAAGACGATTTCGGCACCTTTCAAGTCGGCCACCAGATTGGTCGCCTTGATGACAACATCGATTCCCGGCACCATCCTGGCTTTCAGAAAAACCATCAGCCCCAGTCCCAGCCCGCCGGCAGCCCCGGCCCCGGGCACTTCCCTGAGGTCGATATCAAGGCCTTTTTTAATCACGTCGGCGTAATGCCAGAGCGCGGCATCAAGCTGCTTCACCATATCGGGGGTGGCGCCCTTTTGTGGACCGTAGATGGCGGATGCTCCACGCGGGCCGCAGAGCGGATTGTTGACATCGGAAGCGAGCGTGACCTCAAAGTCGGCCAGTCGCGGGTCCATCGCGGAGATATCGATTCGTTCCAGGTTGGCCAGCGCTGCACCGCCGAATGGGAGTTCTTTACCCTCGGCATCCAAGAGTCTGGCACCGAGCGCCTGTGCCATGCCGGCGCCACCGTCGTTGGTGGCACTGCCGCCGATGCCGATAATCAGCTTTTGACAGCCGTGGTCAAGCGCAGCACGAATCAGCTCGCCGGTACCGTAGGTAGTGGTAATTAATGGATTGCGCTTCTCCGGAGGCACGAGCGGAAGGCCGGAAGCGGAAGCCATCTCAATCACGGCGGTGGTCTTATCGCTCAAAATTCCCCAGTGGGCGTTCACCCGTTCCTGCAGCGGTCCGGTGACCTCCGTGGTCATCATTTCGCCGCCGGTGGCATCGACCAGTGCCTGCACCGTGCCCTCGCCGCCATCCGCCATCGGCTTCAGCACCGTTTCCGCATCCGGCACGATGCGCTTAACCCCTTCCTCAATGGCTCGGGCTACTTCCAAAGCGGTGAGGTTTCCTTTGAATCCCTGTGGGGCAATGACTATCTTCATGGCATCGCTCCTAGAGAACTGCTTGCTGTGTTCAATCTTTGCCTCTGGCATTCCGGTAAGCCTCGTCAAGCAGTTCCACGATTTCAAGGACAGATACCGGCAGCTTCTGCTGGCCCACGCCGCAGGAAAGCTGCATGATACAGGCGGGACAGCTTGAGACCAGGGTATCGGCGCCGGTCCTGGCAACGTTACCCATCTTTCGTTCCAGCACTTTCTGGGATAAATCGTAGTTTTTAAAGGCGTAGCTCCCGGCAGCACCACAGCACATGTCTGCCTCACCCATCTCCACAAACTCAACACCGGGAATGCTCTTCAATATGGTGCGTGGCTGGTCCTTTATTTTCTGGTGGTGGGCGAGGTGGCAGGGGTCATGGAAGGTGACCTTTCTTTTGAGCTCGCCCATTTCGGTGCTCAGGCCGATGTCAACCAGGAATTCGCTGATATCCCTGACTTTGCCGGCAAATCCCTTGGCCTTCTCCGCCCATTCTGAATCGTCAGCCAGCAGTTTGGCATAGTCTTTTAAGAAGGAGCTGCAGCTGGCACAGGGAGTAACTATGGCATCAACTTTCATTTTGCTGGCTATATCTATGTTTTTCCTGGCCAGGTCCCGGGCCGATTCCATATCCCCGTAACCGGCGGCGGGCAGGCCACAGCAGGCAAAGTCGGGCACGGCGACTTCCACCCGGTTTTTATTGAGCACGCGAATCGTCGCCGCGGCTTTTTCCGGGGCGAAATTGGGCGCGTAACAGCCAACGAAATAAGCGGCGTGGTATTTAGGCCTGTCGATTTTTTTCACCATACGCTTTATGGCTTCCAGCCCTTCGCTGGCGGGCACTTTAGGCACCATGGCCTCTGCCTTTCCAGCGTCACCGACCAGTCTGGTAAGGCCGGTTTTCCTCGCCAGGGTACGAAGGCCGGTAACGTCGGCCAGCCTGAGGAGCTTTGTGGCCTTATGAAGCATTTCCGGGTTGGGCAGCAGTTTATGGAACAGCATACGCTGTATCCAGGATTGTCCTTTCTGTCTGAGTAGCTCCTGCCTGGCTCTGAAGATGATTTCTCCCGTCGGTACTGCAGGCGGGCAGTGCTCCGTGCAGCCGTTACAGGTCAGGCAGTTGTAAATCGGGTCCTTCAGGTCGCTGAGCTCCACCTTCTTATCAAGAAAGGCGTTGCGGAGCAGCGCCACACGCCCTCTGGCATTGGTCCATTCTATGCCGGTGATTTTATAGATAGGGCAGCCCGCCAGGCAGAGCCCGCATTTGTTGCACAGCTTTAATACTTCTTCTAGTTCCTCGGCCACGGTTGGCATAATCAGTGCAAGCCTCCTGCCAATCGACCCGGGTTCAGAATATTGTTCGGGTCGAACCCGGTTTTAAGGTGTCGCATTATTTGATAGTCATCGCGTGGTGGCAGAATGGCCACCTCTTTCCTGACCGAAAGCGGTGCCACCTCGATGAGGAAAAACCCGCCCAGGCTGGCTGCCGCCTGCTTAAGTTCGCCTGTAATGCGTACCAGTTTCTCATGCTCGTCAGCCAGGTAAGTGTATAGTATTCCGTTGCCGCAGTGGGCCGTCACGCCGATTTCCACGCCCTGGCTGGTGCTTACTTTCTTCACCCGCTGCACCATGTCTCCTAACTTGCTGATGGGTACCGAGGCCTTGCCCTGAAGGGCTGATGAACTGGCACCAAGCATTGCCCTGTGGATACCACGGTACGCTTTCCAGGCGCCAGACGCTTTTTCTTCTTCTAGCGTCATAATAGATTTCGCCTTGTTAGCCTTGGCGAGGGAGGTAATATCCTTCCGGTGCCGCTCGACGTCACCCTTCGTTCCTTCAGCGTTGACAATTAAAAATACCTCATCGTCACTGAGGCTTGAGCCTGCGGTTTCTGCCACATTGCGCCCTGCTACCGAATCAACAAGTTCAATGGCGCTGGGCGTTAGGGGTGAATTCAGGAGCTGGCCGACGACGCGGAAAGCATCCTCAGGACCGGGGAAGGTTATATAAATCCCTGTGCTCACTTCGGGGAGAGGGAAAAGTCTCAGCACAGCCTCGGTAATGATGCCCAGCGTGCCCCAGGAGCCGATGTACATCCGGCACAGGTCCATGCCGGCCACGTTCTTCATCGTCTTCCCGCCGGTATGGATGATATCGCCGGTAGGGGTGACAACGGTAACCCCGAGAACAAGGTCGCGAACGGCCCCATACAAGATTCGTCGCGGCCCGTTGGCATTGGTGGCGATTTCTCCACCGATAGTCGAACTTTCTATATAAAATGGGTCAAGGGGGAAAAAGAGGTTCTTTTCCGCCAGTTGCTTCTGCAACTCGTCATTAACCATGCCGGCCTGTACCTGTGTTGTGAAATTGCTGGCTTCAAGCTCCACGACCCGTTTCATGTTTTTCAGGCAGAGCACAGTATCGGCTGCTTCCAGGCACGGCCCGATGTATTGTTTGGAGCCACCTCCCCACGGTACAAGTATTGTGCGTGATTCATTGGCCGCCTTTATTATATCCGCTACCTGCCCGGTTGAGGCTGGATAGACGACGGCTTGGGGAGAGATACCGTCAACTGTGTAGGGTGCGGTTGCCTTTTCTCCGGTCAGTACATTTTCGGCACCAGTTATTTCACCGAGCTTCTGATAGAAAACCTGTTTTTCCTGTAAAACGGTATCCTCCATTAATGGGCTACCCCTTCTTTTTCCGATAGCGGTGCTTCCGTCTCTGACGGGAACATCTTCCCCGGATTAAGAATGTCATCGGGGTCGAAGACATCCTTTACCTTGCGCATGGCGGCGATATCTGCCGGGTCGAACATATGCCGCATGGCGCCTATTTTCTCCAGACCGATGCCGTGCTCACCGGATATGGTGCCACCCATGGCGATACAGGCATCAAGGATATCTTCGCCGGCTTTTTTCGCCGCTTTATGTTCTTCCGGATTGGTGGCATCAAATAAAATCAGGGGATGAAGGTTACCGTCGCCGGCGTGCGCCACGTTGACGATGAGTACTTTGTATTTCTCGGAAATCTCGCCCACTTTATGGAGCGCTTCCGGCAGCTTGTTCCGAGGGACGGTACCATCGCACACTATATAGGGGGGGCAGATTCTGGCCACCGACCCGAATGCGCCGCGGCGTCCCTTCCAGAGGGCGTCGCGTTCGGCGTTGGTCTGGGCGATGCGCAGTTCACGCACTTTGTTTTTCTGGCAGAACTGTGATATCTCCTGCACCTGTTTCTCTATGGTATCAGCCAGTCCGGCTACTTCAATCAGGAGCATACCGGCGGCATCGGTGGGATAGCCGGCGCTCACGCTCTGCTCGATGACCTGGCACATTTTCTGGTCCAGCAGCTCAATGGCTCCAGGCACGATGCCGGCGCCGATGATATCGGAGACGGCCTGACTTGTATCTTCAAGGCGGTCGAAGATGGCCAGCATGGTTCGCGATGCTTCCGGCTTGGGGATGATATGCAGGATTAGCTTGGTGGCCACGCCTAGCATCCCTTCGGAGCCGATGAACAGGCCTCTCAAATCGTAGCCCGGGAAATCTTCAACGTAATCGCCGACATTGATAACCTCACCATCGGCAAGGACTATCTCCATACCGTAAACGTATTTGGAAGTTACCCCGTAACGGAGGCACATCGGTCCGCCGGCGTTCTCACCGATGTTGCCACCCATGGTGGAGCTTTTCTGGCTGGCCGGGTCGGGTGGGTAAAAATAGCCCAGCGGTGCCAGGGCATTCTGTAAATCGAGGTTGACCACACCGGGTTCAACCACTGCCCTGCGGTTGGCGGTGTTGATTTCCAGAATTCGGTTCATGCGGCTGGTTTCAAGGATGATGCCGCCTTTAAGCGGTATGGTACCGCCAGATAGATTGGTGCCGGCACCACGGGGCACCACCGGTATCTTTTCCCGGTGGGCCAGCTTCATTATTGCCGAGACCTGCTCCGTACTGCGAGGAAAGACGATAACGTCCGGCATTTCCTGCCTCATGGTGGCATCATAGGAATAGGCGAGCAGGTCTTTAAGGTCGGCCAGGATATTTTCCTTGCCTAGGATTTTGGTCAGGTCTTTGATAATGCTCTTTGCTATCAAGTCCAGTCCTCCTCAATCCCGTACACGCTATTAAATGGAATAAACAGTGTTGCTACGGCCCGGGAGGGTATCCTGAGTCATCTGGCTACAGCCTGGCCCATGCCTCCATAAGGGTACGTTTGGCATTGGCCACCACCACATCGGGGCTTTGCCCGGGCAGCGGCTTGACCTCAAAAGCGACCACGTTCTGCTTGCCCTCGCCAATGTACCCGATGTCCATCAGGGCCTTTAAGAACAGCCTGACTTCTTCAACGTCATTTTCACCGACGGCCAGTCCGAACGGAGGGTGTTTGTCTCCGTAAGCAGGGTGGCTCTTGTCTTTCAATATGCAGTTACCGATATGTACGTGTGTCAAGTAGTCCGCCGCCGTTTTAACTGCATAGTCAGACGTCTCCTTGAGCAGCGGCAGGTGGCTCAGGTCTATCATCAGGCCAAAGTTCGAATAGTGCCGTTTTACCTCTCTGGCTACCTGAACTGCCTCTCCCGTGGGTCCAATGAGGCACTTTTTGTCGTATTCACGGTCGAATATCTCCATCGTAATGCCGAGGTCACCCTTGCTCCGCGCGTAATTGCAGATCTGGGAAAGTGAGTCGACCAGTAATTCCTTTGCCTGGCCGTACTTCTCTTTGGCCGGTGCCGGACCGCTGAGCACGGCAAGCCGTTTGGCACCGAGCAGGTATGCCTCATCCACGCCGCCTTTGATTGCGGAGATGGCGGCCTCTCGCTGCTGCGGTACCATACTGTTGAGGTCAAGCTTGTTATTCAGAAGCAGCGGCTGGCCAACATAGCCGACGACGAGGTGGCTTGCCCCCAGTATTTGCATTACCTCGTCTTTAATCTCCTCCGGTATCGAGGCAATCTCAATGGCGCCGAAAAATGCATCTTCGGCGAGCTTTTTGATGGACTCAACCGTATCCGTCTCCGGATAGGCCATCAACTGTACTATACCGACCTTCATATAAGAATGCAGGTTATCTTTCATAACGGCTACTCCTTTCGGTAATTGAATGGAAGAGGGATTTTGGTGAAGATATGAACAACGGGATGAACCGTAGCAATTATATCTGATAGCTGGCCTGTGGCCTCGGTTCTTGGCATCCGGCTCATACCTTAACTCTGATGAGGTATTTTAGTAGGGGACTCTAGCCTCACTATAACACAGCCCCCAGACTGCGTCAAGGAAAACGCTCACTCTCCCAGTATAGGGAGGACGAGGGGGCCTTCCGGAATGACGATGATTTCGGCATCATCACCCAGGATGGAAAAGGCTTTTTCCAGGCCTTCCTCGACCGTGCTGGCCGGTGTCATCATCATATCGCGGACGGTGCGCTCATCCAGGCTTGAGACCAGATAGATATCGTGTTTTAACTGAGTGCGGGCCAGAATCTGGTTTTCCCACTGGACGCCGATGGGCTCCTCCCGCTTTATCTTCCTGATCACTTCTTTGGGGGAATCAACCGAGCGGTGCAGTTCCAGAAACGCTTCCGGGCCGATGCCGGCGCTGCATAATGAAGCCACGATTATTATGCCGCCGTCGCGGGTGACCTGCGCCGCGGTGTTAATGCCCTTGCAGGTCTGGTACAGGTCGAGGTCAAGCGGCGCCCCGCCGTTGGTGGTTATGGTGATGTCCGCCCTCTGGGATACTTTGACGCCCGCGATTTTCCTCTCTATCTGGCAGCCCTTCTCATGTGCCTGGAACGGGTGGCCGGCCACGACGTGCGTAATCTCATTTTGCTTGTTGAGCAGCACATTAACGATGAAGTTGAGCTTGGCCATCTGTGCCTGCTCTATCATATCTTCATGGATTGGATTTCCATGCAAGATACCAGCCCGGACCTTCGGGTGCTCTATCATCTGGTAGCCGTGGTTGTGGTAGGCGGAACGGACGCTGAACACCCCCGGAGCGATGCTCTTCCGCCCCCCGGAAAAGCCGGCGAAGAAGTGCGGCTCGATAAAGCCGGTGCTGATGCGGAAATCGGCCTCGATGACGCGGCGGTTTATATCCACAGGGGTACCCCGTGAAGTGGTGCCAATATAGACGGTATCGTTCACATCGTGGTTGACGACATTGTAGTTGGCCACGATATCTGCGCCCAGTTTTTTTGACAGTTCCGCCTTGTTCAATGGCGGGTGCAGGCCGAGGGCAATCATTATGGTGATGTTCTGGCGCGGAACCACGCTTTCCAGCTCGGTGAGCAGTGGAGGCAGGATGCGGTCATCGGGGCAGGGCCTGGTATTGTCTGTGGCGATAACCACCACCTTATCGCTCGGTTTAATCAGGTTGCGCAGCGGTGGTGACTCTATCGGCGAACGCAGGCTCTGAAGGATGGCTTCTCTTTCATCGGCTAGACCCCTGGCATCCGGCTTGGTGAGAACACAGGCAATATTCTTGGTCGGTATCCTCGCCGTTATCGTACATTCCCCGCAGGGTAATTCAATCTCGGTCAGTTCCATTCCCGCCACTGCTCCCTGTGCTCAGGCTCTCCGCTGTACCACGCCGGTGTAATGTAGGTGTCACTGGCTTTCTTTTTAGATAAAGGCAGGGTGCCTGAATACAGTACTACCCATTATACAATGGGTAGTACCTATGCTGCACTATTCTCCTGTTACGAGCGCAGACCGCTACTTCTTGGCCATGGCTGTCAGCAGTTTGGCGGCCCGGTCCGGGTTGAAGATACCACAGGCACACTGCGGTGCCAGGACCTTGGCTGCGTCATCGGCCGTCTTCCGACCCGTTTTTACCTCGTCCGCCATGGATTTAATCAGGTTGGCGGATATCATGGCGTGTCCGCACATCGTGTGGATTTCGAGGATGTCATTGCCGGGCAGTTTCTCCGTCTTGCCCCAGATGCCCAGGGAGAAGTTGGCGGTGTGGTGTTTGAGGCCGGCTTTATCCAGGCACTCATCAACCTTCTCGAAGATGCCGCTCACCACCACCGACATTCCCAGCCCCGCTTTTTCCAGGTCCTTTAGCGTATCAATAACCTGGTCCTGTTTGACAAAGACAGCGTGGACAATACCATGGGCGTTATCAACCACCTCTTCCTTGGAACTGCTATACATGTTCCCGTGGCTGATGGCGCCGATGTTCACCGGGTCGTGGCGCAGGGCGATGCGCAGGAACTCCGCCAATTTGGGATCATGGTTCTCATCGTTAAAGCCAATGGCTGTCAGGCAGAGCATGACGTAATCTCCACTTAAATTCTCCGTGGTACCACGTCTATGTAAACTATGTGTCATTAATCTTCTCCTTATACATCGGCTACTGGTCGACCCAGGCCAACATTCTGTTTTCCGTTGATGTAGTAGGGGATTCCCATCGCATCGAGCTTCTTGCGCAATGGATAAGAACCATCGGGGTCGGCGCGGTTGATGACCTCGCAGCTGAAGACGGTGTCTATCTCTTTGGACACCTCTTTCAGGGCGTTCATGATTTCTTCAAGCTTCTCGATGGGATAGAGACACTCGATGATGGCGGAGAGCACCTTTTCGTTGAGCACGTCTTTATTGATTTTGCCGGTCTTGGGGTCGTCCATCAGGATGGTAACCGGGTTCTTGGGCTCGAATTCAACGCCGTGCTTGGCCAGTACCTGGGCCACCTTGTCCACATCGCGGAAATAGGTGCCGATGCCCGGTCGGCCGAACTCGCAGCCCATGCCGACCCAGCCGCGCTGGAATCGGCCGGTAACGTCGTTCGTTTTCATCTCCTCGGTGCCGCGTCCGGCGACCTTGGTTCCCTTGTGCTCCTTTCTCGGGTCGGAGAACACGTTGCGCACCGAGCGTGGCCAGGGAGCCTCCTCGAAGACAAAGGCGTCCACGGGACAGCAGCCGGACTTGAGGCAGACGTTGCAGTCAACGCACTCGTCATCATCGATGACGGCCATGTCATCCTTGACGCTGATGGCTTCCATCGGGCAGTAGGGCAGACAGACTTCGCACACGATGCACAGTTCAGGGTCGATTTTCATTCTGCACTATCCTCCTTTAATCAATATTTTATTATTTTGCCAGGTCTTCAATGCCCAGTTCCTTCAAAGTCCCGGGCAGTGGCATGCCGGTTTTTCTATCCCAGCCCATCATTTTGTAGTACTGGTCAACCATTTTTTCCCAGTGAGGGGCGACGGGCTTATCCGTGTTCGGTCCATCCACACACTGCGAGCCATACCTCGGTGACGTCGTCTCCTTATCCGGTGTCAGTCCGCACTTGAGGTTGTAGATGCGAAGCAAGGTGACTATCCGTCTTCCGATTTTCATTACCTCTTCCAGGCTGATATTCCAGCCGGTGGCGGCATTGATGGCCTCGACCTGTGTTTCCGTATCGTTGAAGCTGGTAAACCAGCACTGGACAAGGCAGTCACTGATGGTCATAGAGCCGGTGGAATTTGCCTCTGCCTGTACCACATGGTTGGGATTAAACACCTCCATCGGGTTGGGCATCTTCCACAGGTCTTTGTTCACCACCAGCATCTGGGTCTGAAGCGTGCCGGTATCGGAAATGGTGGTGTCCAGCATTTCCACCCAGCGTGCGCGGTGGTCATGACCTCTCGGCGAATTGCCTTTGCCGGTGAAGATAGCCCAGTTGTACGCCTCACCGCCCATTTTCTCGGCGGCGCGCTTTACACCTTCGGCAAGTGTATCGCCGTAGCCACGGCGATTGGCAATGTTTTCCAGCAGAGCGCGGGTTGCCTCAACGTTACCCCAGGTCATTTCCAGGCCATCGAGGTTCTCTTTTTTCAAAGCGCCCTTCTGGTAGCATTCCATAACCCAGCCGACGACCCAGCTCGCCTCATTGCATTCAAAGCCAAGGCGGTCGCACACGTTGCTGAGCATCACGGCAGCTCCGGGGTCTGGCTGCCCGATTTGAGGTCCCCAGGCGGCCCACTGCTCATACTCAGGCTCTTTACCGAAAAATCCCTTACACGGGCCCTCGGTGACGGTCATGAGTTCGTAATGGTGGGACGCACAGCCAAAGCAGGGATAGTTCTGGCTCTGGAAGAGAGGACGTACACGCTGGCCATCAAAGAGGTCTTTCTCCGGGAAGACGTTGGTCTGGTAATTCTTAACCGGCAGCCAGCCAGCGGCTTCCGCGGTAGGCAGCACCCGGCTGGTGCCCCAGTTGAATACGCCGCCGCCGCCGAAGTTTTTAGCGCCTTCAGTGGTCTTTTTGGCGAGTTCGCCCAGCTTCTGCGAATCGGCAAACTGCAGCTTATTGGTGGCGCGGGCGGCGGCAAATGCCTTGAGCTTTTTCGAACCCAGCACGGCACCGACGCCGTTGTGACCGGCGCAGTGACCTCGGTCTCCGAATATGCCGGAGAACCGCACCATGTTCTCGCCCGCCGGGCCGATGCTGAAGACACTCATTCCTCTTTCTTTGTAGCCCAGTTCTGCTTTGATGGCGTCTTCCGTTTCCCAGGTATCCTTGCCAACCAGTTTGCTGGCGTCCCTGAGTTCAGCGCCACCTTCGTGCAGGTAGAGGTATTTCCAGGTGGGTGAAGAACCCTGAACGACGATGGCGTCGTAGCCGCACCATTTGAGGTAAGCGCCGAAATTACCATTTGCCTGCGTGGAGGTGGCACCATTGGTCAAAGCCCCCTTGGTTACAACGGAAATAGTGGCGCAGCCGGGAACCCGGCTGCCACCGAGAATACCTGAGCCGAGGAAGAAAATGTTTTTCGGGTCCGACCAGTCGATTTTGGGGCCCACCTCTTCCATCAGGTACTTGGTGCCAAGCCCTGTCCCACCGAGGTATTTGCGGAGCGTAGCTTCGTCCAGAGCTTCGTCCCACAGTTTACCCTGAGTCATATCAACTCTCAACACTTTGCCCGTGGAACCGTTCATATTTTGCACTCCTCCTTTTACCCCCCGTAAAAGCCGGGGGTTAGTTTAACACTATCGCCTTCTTTCAGTTTGGTATCGAGGTTCTGAAGCGAGGATAAAAACGTGCCGTTGAAAACCACGGCACAGTAGTCAAGCAGATTATTTTTTGAATCGGCGAAGGCCTTCTGGTTGAACTTCGGGTATTTCTTGCCAAGCTGTTGCAGCAAATCCATTATCGATGAGCTACGGGCAATTTCCTGGTCGAAAATCAGCTTGTCCCAGCCTTCATGATTGAAGTCCTCCTTCAACCACGACAATACTTCAACGCTGACCTTTATGGTTGTCTGGTCTTTGATGTTGGTCCCAGCCACGCTCGGTTCCATACCTTTCCCGACTCTCTACTCAGCTAATATGTGGAATGTTGTGTATTACGATTGTTCCCGTGCCAGCTGCAGATATTCGCGACCCGATTTCACAATCATCGCCACAATATTGTAAACGATGAACTTGAAACCCTGTTCCTTGCGCAGTTTTAACGTTTCAGCGTCATAGGCCACGGTGCCGGTGGCCTTGCCGGCAGCGTGAATCTCTTTAACCAGGCGGTCGATTAAACCCTGTACTTCAGGGTGCTTCATCTGACCCGGATACCCCATTGCCTGGGACAGGTCATTTGGGCCGATGAATACGACATCGATGTTGGGAACGGTCAGCATCTCCTTCAGGTTTTCCACTGCCTCCATGGTTTCTATCTGGACGATAACCAGCGTCTCGCGATTTGCCTCCTGAACATACTCGCCCAGCGGCCCGGCCAGTCCCCAGCTGTTGGCCCTGACGCCGGCCAGCCCTCTCCTGCCTTCCGGCCGGTATTTGACCGAGCGCACCACATTTTCCACGTCTGCCTTGTTGTTGAGCAGCGGCAACTGCACGCCCAGGGCACCCATATCAAGAAAGCGGAGGATGTTCTGCTGGATGTTCATGGCAATGCGAACCAGCGGCGTGATGTTAACCGCGTCGGCGGCCCGAATCATCTGCTCGCAGGATTCCAGGCCCATGGGACCATGCTCGGCATCGATGAGGGCAAAATCAAAGCCAAGATGGCCGACAATTTCGACAAGGGAAGGGTTGGAAACATTGACGAATACACCGTAGGTGGTTTCGCCGGCCTGGATTTTCACCTTGGTCAGGTTCATTCTCATAATTCTTTCTTTATCCTTTTTTCAAAATGTGGTAAACCGCTGGTATGTTAGCACAGGCCGATTTTATTTGTCAAAAAAGTCGCGAGAAGGATTTGCACTACAATCCTGGAAGCAGGTTAAAAAGTGAATCGAAATCGTGATATAATCAGGACTATGAAAAGAGAGCTTATGGACATTCTGGTCTGCCCGGTATGCAAGGGGGAACTGAAGCTGGCTGTCGAAGAGGAAAATAAAGAGGAGATAGTCAGCGGCTCGCTGCACTGTGACAAATGCAAGGTGGGCTACCCGATCGTGGACACCATCCCCAACCTGCTGCCACCGGACCAGCGCGATTAGTCAGGCCGATAGGTTGCCCAGCTCTGGGGCGATTCCCAGACCTCGATGCTGGAGATGGAGACTTTTTCCCCGGCCAGCTTTTTTGTGAGTTCACCGTGGATTGTCGTGGCCAGGTGCTCGGAGGAGGGGTTTATCTTATCAAATGGTGGCACGTCGTTGAGGCAGGTATGGTCATACTTGCCCAGTATGTCATTCAGGTGTTTTTTCAGTTCGGTGAAGTCATAGGCCATGCCGGCGTCGTCAAGCTTGTCGGCGCTTACCCTGGCCACCACGCGAAAGCGATGCCCGTGCAGCGCTTCGCACTTGCCGCGATAACCCCGCAGGAAATGGGCGGCGTCAAAATGGCTTTCAACGGCTATTTCATACATGCCTGAATCCTTTTACTCCAGCTTGAGTACTCCCTGTTTTTCGGTAACATTCTGGAGCAGTTCTCGCACCGTCTTACCCGCTACCGGATGAACGATATCGGAGGCGATTTCGTCCAGAGGGATAAGCACAAATGCCCTTTCTGTCATTTTGGGGTGGGGAATAACCAGCTCCGGGGTGTCAACGACCTGGTCTCCGTGGAGGAGAATATCGATGTCTATGGTGCGTGGTTTACCTGATTTCCCGACCCTGCCCAGCTTGCGTTCAATTCCCTTGGCCAGCGCCAGCAATGCCTCGGGTTCCAGTCGGGTAAACGCCTGGCACACCAGGTTGAGAAACCGGGGCTGGTTGCTCTCCCCCAGCGGCTCGGTATCGTAAATGGATGAGACCTTTCCCATGCGCAGACGTTGCGATAAGAACTCCAGCGCCCTATCCAGATTGGCCTGACGGTCTCCCAGGTTTGAGCCGAGGCCGAGATATACCGTTACTGCTTCAGTCACGTGATGTCCTCCTTCTGATAATAGCGTCGCTCATCCGGCAGACGCGAACCATCTGCTTTACGTCGTGCACTCTAACGATGTCAGCGCCGTTGGCGATGCCGATTGCTACCGTAGCCGCAGTGCCTTCGAGGCGCTGGTCGGTGGACAGGTCCAGCACGAGGCCAATCATCGACTTGCGGGAACTGCCCAGGAGAACCGGTTTACCCAGCTCTTTGAGTTCAGACAATCTGCGGACAATTTCCAGGTTTTGTTCCAGACTCTTGCCAAAGCCGATACCGGGGTCAACGATGATATTATATTCGGGCACTCCAGCCTCGGTTGCCAGCTGGGTGGCCCTTTTTAAGTCAGAGATGATGGTGGGCATGATGTCATCGGCAGGCGCTTCCCGCTGGTTGCTCATCAGGATGATGGGCACGCTGTGTTCGGCGGCCAGCTGTGCCAACCTGGGGTCGCGTTTCAATGCCCAGATGTCGTTAATCATCGATGCTCCGGTCCTGAGTGCCCGGCTGGCCACGCCATACCTGTAGGTATCGATGCTGATGGGCACCGGTATTTCACCGGCCAGCCTTTCTATGGCAGGGATGACCAGTCGCAGTTCGTCATCGACGTCATCTATGGAACGCAGCTCTATTCCGGGGCGGGTGGACTCTCCGCCGATGTCAATGATATCGGCCCCTTCTTCCACCATACGCTGGGCCTGTGCCAGAGTCGCCTCGATATCGCTGCCGAGGCCGTCCCCGGAAAAAGAATCAGGGCTGAGGTTGCAGATGCCCATGACGTAGGTGCGCTCGCCCCAGCGAAACTCGGTGCTGCCAATGCGGGTAGCGCTTATGGTTGAACTTCTCGATTCCAAACTGCTTACCTTACAGGTGAGAAAAATAATGAAATTTCGATTATTATTCTAGCATCTTCCCGGCACTTAGCAAAGTAATGGCTGGGAACAAACGTTGAAGGGAGTCCTAGAGGTGCGAAACCTACCTTTTAAGATATTGAGAAGTACTTATTAAACCGGGAAAGCATAATATCGGGGTGTTTAAGAGGGGCGAAGCCCCTCTTTTTTAAAATCTGCCCCCTCTCCTTGAGGAGAGGGGGATAAAGGGGGTGAGGTGGACCCATAAACTTTCGAAAAAGCGATTTGGCGGGGTTGAAGCATTGTGGTATTATTATTTGCGGTCGGAGGTAACGCAGCATGAGCGAGGAACTGGAGAAACTGTCCCAACTGGAGGCGGAAATAAAAGCCGGTGGCGGCGAAAAGCGCATCCAGCAACAGCATAACTCCGGTAAATTGACGGCGCGGGAACGACTTGACCTTCTTTTCGACCAAGGCACTTTCCACGAGCTGGACTTATTTGTGAAACACCGCTGCACCGATTTCGGCATGGGCGAGCTTTCCATTCCGGCTGATGGCGTGGTTACCGGGTACGGCCAGGTGAATGGTCGTACCGTGTGTGCCTATGCTCAGGACTTCACCAGCCGGGGCGGCACACTCGGTGAAATGCAGGCCAAAAAGATATGCAAGGTCATGGACCTGGCGATGAAGATAAAGTGTCCCACGGTCGGTCTGATTGACAGCGGTGGGGCGCGTATCCAGGAAGGCGTCAACGCTCTGGATGGCTACGGCAACATTTTTTTCCGCAACACCTGCGCTTCAGGCGTCATCCCGCAGATATCAGCCGTCATGGGACCGGCGGCGGGTGGGGCAGTCTACTCGCCGGCAATGACCGACTTCGTCTTCATGGTGAAGAAGACGAGCCACATGTATATCACCGGCCCCCAGGTGGTGAAGGCGGCTACCAGCGAGGAGATAAGCGATGAGGAACTGGGCGGTGCCATGACCCACAATACGAAAAGCGGCGTGGCCCAGTTTGCCTGTGATAATGACCGGCAGTGCATTGAAGAGATTAAAGGGCTGCTCAGCTATCTGCCATCGAGCTATGAAGAGAAACCACCTGACATAACTCCTAAAGATAAACCTGACCGTGCCGACCCGGCGCTGGATGCAATCATACCGCCTGAAGCGAGCAAAGTATATGATATGAAGGCGGTCATCCGCTCCATCGTGGATGACGGTGAGTTCTGTGAGCCATACCGGCATTATGCCATGAACATCATCACCTGCTTTGCCCGAATGAACGGGCATGTCATCGGCATTATCGCCAGCCAGCCGAGCCACCTGGCAGGATGTCTGGACATCAATACCTCGGACAAGGCGGCGCGTTTTATCCGCTTCTGCGATGCCTTTAACATTCCCCTGCTGACCATTGTCGATGTCCCGGGGTATCTGCCCGGGAGCCATCAGGAATGGGGAGGTATTATCCGGCATGGTGCCAAGATGCTATGGTGCTACTCCGAGGCCACCGTTCCCAAGATAACCTTGATAACGCGTAAAGCATACGGCGGGGCATACATTGCCATGTGTAGCCAGAGCCTTGGAGCCGACTATACCCTGGCCTGGCCCAGGGCGGAGATAGCCGTTATGGGGGCGGAGGGTGCGGCGGCGATTATCCATCGTCAGGAAATCAAGGATGCCCCTGACCCCGCCGCCAAAGAGAAAGAGAAGATAGAGGAATACCGTCAGCATTTCTATAACCCGTACATTGCGGCCAGCATGGGCTATATCAATGCCGTTATCCGCCCGCGCGATACCCGCCCCGAGATAATCGCGGCGCTTGAGGCGCTGCGCCATAAAGAGGAAATCCGCCCGCCGAGAAAGCACGGCAATATCCCGCTGTAACTTTTGTACTCACACCAGTAGTGGGTTCAAGGAGCCTCCAGCTTTTCAATGGGTAAGACATTAGCCGAGAAAATATTGAGCGTTAAATCGGGCAACGATGCTCGAGCCGGAGACATAGTTATTGCCCAGGTTGACCTGGTATTTATTCAGGACACCACCGGGCCGCTTACCGTCCGGCGGTTCCGTGAGAGCGGGCTGAAGAAGCTGGCCAGACCGGACAGGACGGCAGTGTTCATCGACCATGCCGTTCCCAGCCCGACGCATACGCTCTCAAACGACCATCTGGTGCTGCGCCGGTTTGCCGGTGAGACCGGAGCGATGATATCTGACATTGGTGAAGGCGTCTGCCACCAGCTTGTAGCTGAGTCCCTGGCCCGGCCGGGCGATATTATAGTTGCCTCTGACTCGCATACGGTGACCGCGGGCGGACTGGGTGCCTTTGCCACCGGCATGGGCTCATCCGACGTGGCTGTGGCCATGGGCCTGGGGAAGACCTGGTTCCGCGTCCCGGAGAGCATACAGATTACGGTCAACGGGCACTTTCAGAAAGGAGTCTCGGCAAAAGACCTCGTTCTCCATCTCATCGGGCAGGTCGGTGCCGATGGCGCAACTTACAAAGCGCTGGAATTCGGTGGTGACGGGATAAAAGAAATGTCGATGTCGCAGCGTTTCACCGTCGCCAACATGGCCGTGGAGGCGGGAGCCAAGGTCGGTATCTTCCCGTCTGACGATATAACCAGAGATTACCTGATGGCGCAGGGGCGCGGTGCGGATTACCAGCCTGTCTTCCCCGATGCAGACGCTGCATACGAGCAGACGATAAGAATTGACCTCGATACTCTGGAGCCCACCGTAGCTCGACCGCACACCGTGGACAACGTGGCATTGGCCCGTGAGTTAAAGGGGACGAAAATTCAGCAGGTCTTTATTGGCACTTGCACCAATGGACGACTGGAAGACCTGGAAATCGCCGCTGGCATATTGAAAGGTCAAAAACATCATCCGGACACCAGATTGATTATCGCCCCGGCATCGCGGCAGATATTTCTTGAATCTCTTGAGAAGGGCTACCTTCAGGCTCTGGTTGAAGCTGGAGCGACGGTTCTGCCCCCGGGTTGCGGGCCATGCCTCGGTCTGCACCAGGGAGTGCTGGGCGATGGGGAGGCATGCCTCTCCACCTCAAATCGCAATTTCAAAGGCAGGATGGGCAATCCGAAAGCCTTTGTCTACCTCGGCAGCCCGGCCACGGCGGCGGCAACGGCACTGGCCGGGGAAATCACCGACCCCAGGGAGGTAATGTAAGTGCTCAGAGGGAAGGCCTTCAAATTCGGCGACGGCATCTCCACCGACCATATCATCCCCGGTCGGTATGCATCCCTCAGGAGCAATCTCGACGAGCTGGCCAAGCATGTTCTGGAAGATGCTGACCCGACCTTCGTTTCACGGGTTAAGCAAGGGGATTTCATCGTGGCAGGCAACAATTTTGGCCTTGGCTCCAGCCGTGAACATGCCCCGCTGGTCATCAAGATGGCAGGGGTCAGAGCCATACTGGCCAAATCTGTAGCCCGTATCTTTTTCCGCAATGCCATCAATCTGGGGTTGCCGGTGCTGATCTGTGACACCGACAGCATCGATGATGGCGACGAACTGGAAATCGACCTTTCCGCAGGCACGATAAGAGATATCACCAATGGGCAGAAGCTCACCATTGGTAAAATCCCGAAGGTAATGCTCCGTATCCTCGATGAGGGCGGGCTCATTCCTTATATCAAGAAGCACGGCGATTTGAAGCTGTAATCGAAGGAGATAATTTCGAATGGCCTATAACGTTACCCTTATTCCCGGCGATGGCATCGGCCCGGAGGTCACCGAGGCAACGAAACGGGTGCTGGAAGCTACCGGCGTTGCCTTTCAGTGGGACGTGGCTGAAGCCGGCGCCGACATAATTGATAAATATGGAACACCGCTACCCGATTCCGTGCTGGAGTCGATAAGGAAAAATAAAGTGGCTTTGAAAGGGCCGATAACCACGCCGGTTGGCTCGGGCTTCCGCAGCGTGAACGTTGCCCTGCGTAAGGCGCTTGACCTTTACGCCTGCGTCCGCCCCTGCAAGACCTACCCCGGTGTGCCCTCTCCCTATAAAGATGTTGACCTGGTGGTCATCAGGGAAAACACGGAAGACCTTTATGCCGGCATTGAATTTGAACAGGGCACACCGGAAGCGGTTGAACTGATTAAGCTCACCGCACAGGCAAAGAGAGGCATTGTCAGCGAAGACTCCGGCATCAGCCTGAAGGTTATCTCGGAAACCGGAAGCCGACGCATTGTCCGCTTTGCCTTTGAATATGCGCGAGCTTACGCAAGGAAAAAGGTTACCGCTATCAGCAAGGCCAATATCCTGAAATTTTCCGACGGGTTGTTCCTCAAAGTCGCCCGGGAAGTAGCCCAGGAGTTTCAGGGTATTGAATTTGAGGACCGGCTGGTTGATAATATGACTATGCAGCTGGTGAAGAACCCGCGGCAGTTTGATGTCATCGTGGCGCCGAACCTGTACGGCGACATCCTGTCCGACCTCTGCGCCGGGCTGGTGGGTGGACTGGGCGTTGCGCCCGGTGCCAACATCGGCGATGAAATCGCTGTTTTTGAGCCGACCCATGGCAGTGCCCCTAAATACGCCGGGCAGAATAAGGTGAACCCGATGGCGTTGATGCTCTCCGGCGTTATGATGCTGCATTACCTTGGCGAGAAAAGCGCCGCTGATAGGCTGGAAAAAGCCATTGCCGATGTTATCGCCGAGGGTAAAAGCGTTACCTATGATATGAGGCCTGATGGTGCGTCCGTGGTCGGCACTTCACAGGTAGCCGACGCGGTGATTGAGAAACTGGCGGCAAGCTAAAGGGGGTGACACTGATAGCCGAGAAGCTAAGGGAAATTAAGACTAAGGACATCACCGATACCGTTGCCCAGCTCTGCCAGCGCGCCAACTCTGAGCTTGATGAGAGCGTCCTGGCGGTATTGAAACGTGCACAGGAGAGCGAACAGTCTCCCCAGGGCAAAGAGATACTGCATCAGTTGATTGAAAATGCCCGCGTGGCTGAGGCTAAGAACCTCCCCTTATGCCAGGACTGCGGCAGCACTGTTATCTTCCTTGAAGTGGGGCAGGACACACACGTGGTCGGTGGTGACCTTGAAACGGCGGTGGGTGAGGGAGTGAGCCAGGGTTACACGCAAGGATATCTGCGCAAATCCATGGTCAGCCAGCCATTTTCCGAGAGGAAAAATACCAAGGACAATACGCCACCCGTCATTCATACCGAGATTGTGCCGGGAGACCATATCAGGATTATCTGCCTGCCCAAGGGAGCCGGTTCCGAGAACATGAGTCGTCTGGCCATGCTGCGGCCGGGCGATGGCCGGGAGGGTATTATTGATTTTGTCGTCAGGACAGTTGATGAGGCCGGGGCCAATCCTTGCCCGCCACTGATTATTGGCCTTGGCATCGGTGCTACCTCTGAAGCTGCCATGCTGCTGGCTAAAAAAGCCCTGCTGCGTCCCATTGGCCAGCCGAATCCAGACCCGGAAATCGCGGCGCTGGAGGAGGAACTGTTGTCTCGCATCAATGACCTGGGAATCGGTCCTATGGGCGTGGGCGGCACCACAACGGCACTGGCGGTACATGCCGAGGCCCGACCGACACATATCGCCAGCCTCCCGGTAGCCATAAACTTTCAATGTCATTCCGCGCGCCACAAGGAGGCCAGACTGTAGATGGAAGCGGTGCATATAACCTCGCCTCTCGACCGAAAAACGATAAAGGAGCTGACCGCAGGCACGCCGGTGCTGATTTCCGGAACCCTTTACACGGCGCGTGACGCTGCCCACAAGCGGCTCGTTCAGGCACTTAAGAAGAGGGAAGAGCTTCCCTTTCCCTTGAGGGGGCAGACCATCTATTACACCGGGCCTTCACCAGCGAGGCCGGGTCGCACCATCGGTTCCGCCGGCCCCACCACCAGCGGTCGTATGGACATCTATGCGCCACGTCTGCTGTCCTCCGGTGTGAAGGCGATGATTGGCAAGGGAGGCCGCTCTTCAGAGGTTAGAGAGGCGATGCAGAAATACAAGGCGGTTTACCTGATTGCCACCGGTGGTGCCGGTGCTCTGATCGCCCAGTCGATTAAGAAGGCTTCGGTTGTTGCCTATGATGACCTGGGCCCGGAGGCGGTACGGATGTTAACGGTGGATAATTTCCCGGCCATTGTGGCCAATGATATTTATGGAAATGACCTGTTCGAGCAGGGCAGAGCCAAATACCGCAAAGAGAGGGGCTAGCGCATGGAATGCGTTTTCTGTAGGATTGTGGACGGCGAGCTTCCCAGCGATACGCTGTACCAGGACGATGAGGTGATGGCTTTCAGGGATATAAATCCTCTGGCACCCACCCACGTGCTGATAATACCGAAGCGTCATATCACCTCTCTGGCCGAGCTGAGTGACGACGAAACATCGATTATAGGGCATATGGCCAGAGTGGCCAACCAGCTCGCCAGGCAGGAAAACGTTGCCGAGAAGGGCTACCGGCTTGTTGTTGGCAGCGGCGAGGATGGAGGTCAGGTGGTCCCCCACCTCCACATGCACCTCCTCGGTGGGAGAAGGCTGTCGGACCGGCTGTGCTAGTCAGCTTTTTTCCTGAGGTATTCCAGGTAGGTAAGCAATCCGGCGATGCTCTTGGCATCGCAGATGCGTCCGGAAGCTATCAGGTCGGGTATTTCCTCGATTGGAACCCGGACGACGTTGATTTCCTCGGTGTCTTCGGCGATTAACTGGCTCGGGACCAGGTCGGTGGCAAGGTACAGGTACAGGTACTCACTGCTGTAGCCGGGCGCCGAATAGAAACCACCAAGCCTCTGTACCTTCCGGGGCATGTAGCCGATTTCTTCCCGCAGCTCGCGGCTGACCGCTTCTTCGGAGTCTTCACCCGGGTCAATACCGCCGGCCGGTATCTCCAGCAGTTCTTTCTCCACCGGTTTGCGGAACTGCTTTACCAGCAGCACATTGTTGTTCTCATCAATGACCACGACGGCAATGCAGTCGCTGTGTTCCACAATCTCCCGGGTTGTCTGCCGTCCGTTGCTCAGTTGGACAGAGTCCACCCTGAGTTTTACCACTCGCCCATCGTAAATCAACTGGCTGGATAAAGTCTCTTCCACTGGACTGCAACCTTTCATTTATAAATAACGGATAAGTGCTACCTCACCGCAGTCGGGGAATTTGGGGCAGCGGAAGCATTCAGTCCAGACCTTGCGCGGCATCTCCATCTTATCTATCTGGCTCAGGCCGAACTTCTCGAAGAAGGCGGGCTGGTAGGTGAGGCAAAAAACGGTGGGAATATCCAGCGACTCCGCTTCCTTCAGGCAGGTTTCAACGAGCATGGTACCAATGCCCTTTTTTTGATATTCCTTGACCACGGCGACGGCCCTGATTTCAGCCAGGTCGGACCAGATGACGTGCAGTGCCGCACAGGCGACCAAGCGCTCGCCCTGGCGGTAAACGAAATAATCACGGATGTTTTCGTAAATCTCGCTCAAGGAACGGGGCAGCATTTCGTCTCTATCGGCGAAGGAGTTAATCAACCGATGGATTTGAGGGACATCCTGGATTCTGGCTCTTTCTGCCGTGCTCAATTCACCGCTTTCCTTTCAGTTTTTGCTCCAGCGAGCGATAGAAGGTATCCTCGGGGTGTATCCGCAGGAACCGTGTCCGATGCGGACTCTGTTTTACTGTGATTGCCGCTCCATCAGAGAGGGGCACATTGATATGTCCGTCAACGCTGAGCGTTGCCTGCTGCGGTGCCGTAACATTTAACCGGGCTACTGTTCCTGCGGGCAATACCAGTGGATAGGCTGGACTAAGGTGGGGCAGGATGGGTACCAGTATAAAATCCTTTGATTGCGGGTACAGGATGGGCCCACCTGCGGCTAGGGAGTAACCGGTGCTGCCCGTAGCCGTCGCTATTATCACTCCGTCAGCTTTATAGTCGGTGAGGTGCTTTCCGTCGATGCTGGCTGCCACGCTAACCAGACGGGCAATGGCACCCCTCGCCACCACCACGTCATTCAGGGCGTGACAGGTGCTTGTCTTTTGACCATCGGCAGGAAACTCGGCCTGAAGCATGGCTCTTTCATCAATCCATCCTTCTCCAGATAACAGGAGAGGTAATTTGTCCACGGCCTCATCGGCGCTGAGTTCGGTCATAAATCCCAATTTACCCAGGTTTATGCCGATAATCGGCGTCATTCGTGGCACTATTGCCTGTGCCGACCGCAGAATGGTACCGTCGCCGCCAACGCTTAAAACCAGGTCGGTATCGTCAAGCTGTGCTCCGGCCGTTTCGCCTTCCCAGGCGGAGCACAGCCAGGCGGTGATGCCGCGGGAGGTTAGGAAATCCTGCAGCTCTTTTGCCTTGGTTCGGGTGGCTTTAACTAATGGATGGTAGAAAATGCCAACTTTTTTCACCGAAATGACCTTTTATGCTGGTTAAAATTAATGATAGTGTAAAGGGAACAAAGGGAAGTGTAGCAAGTATCGCCTTCGGGTGTCAAGGTGGAGAAGGTACGGTTGTACGTGATATAATATTTGATTGAGTTCGGGAGCTTTCTATGACCGGGTCAAGACGGAGAGCAAGGGCCATTGCCCTGCAGACGCTATATGAGGTCGATACCACGCGGCACGAGGTGGAAGAGGTATTGGGCCGACTTCTGGCTGAGGAAGACCTGTCCGAGGATAACAAAGCCTTTGTTCGCCAGCTGGTGAGCCAGACAGTACAACACCGCGAGGAAGTAGACCATAACATTCAGCGGTTTGCGCCGGCCTGGCCCATAGGCCAGATAGCGGTTATTGACCGGAATATTCTCCGACTTGCAATCTCTGAAATTTTATTTGATAATAGAGTAATAGTTAAGGTAGCTATCAATGAAGCTGTTGAACTGGCTAAAAAGTTCGGCGGTGAAAATTCATCAAAGTTTGTCAATGGCGTATTGGGTTCAATCAGTGCGCTCGCTAAAAGATGAAAGGTTTCCGGAAAGGGGGTAAAACGTGGCGACAATTTTTGAGCGAATAAAACCCATGGTTGTGGAACAACTTGGTGTTGAAGAAGAAAACGTAAAACCTGCAGCGAGCTTCGTTGAAGAATTGGGAGCCGATTCTCTGGACCTGGTAGAGCTGATAATGTCACTGGAAGAGGAATTCAGCACTCCGGCGAAGAAAATCGAGATACCGGACGAGGATGCGGAAAAGATAGTCACCATTCAGGATGCGGTTGATTACATTAAGGACCTGGGAGTAGAAGACGGCTAATTCCCCCTCTTAATATCATAAGATGATAAAAAAGCTCGGCACGAATTCGTGCCGAGCTATTAATATGACTGGTTCTCCAGTGTAACCGGCGGAACTAACTTCCCTTGTCGATATCCTCCGCAGCGAAGTCCAGCCCCAGTTCGACCAGCTTTTGCTTCGTCGGGTTGCCGGTCTTCAAGTCCCAGCCCCGGTAAGTATAGTAATCGTCTTTCAACCGTTCGAGGGTCTCCTTGGGGATGTAGCTTCCCTGCATCGGTCCTTCCGGTACCGGCTCTTCCATAAACCGGGCGGGAAGCTGGTCGTCTTCGCGGGTAAACCCCTCTCTTGCCGAAAAGCAGCGGATAATGTTCCACTGTCGTTCCGCAATCTTTCTGGCCCCTTCGTAGTCAAGTTCCCATCCTGTCACCGAATTGAGAGCATTGATGGTGCTATCGCTTATCCTGAGCGGACCCCAGACAGGCTCGCCCAGATGGCATACCAGCATGGAGTCGCAGAGGATAAGCCAGTGATTGACCTCTGCCGCTACGCCTCCCTTTCCTTCAATAATCTTGCGGTCGACCAGCCCGCTTTTTTCGGCAGTGGGCCTGATGTCATGGTGGCTGCCGCCTCTTGGGCCGGTGGCATAACCGACGGCGGCGGCGGGGAAGGGGCGGCAGGTATGGCCAGGAAATTCCAGTCCCTTATTCTGAATAGCAAAGTGGCTGGTGCCCTTGCCGACGATTTTCGCGGCGTCCCTTGTTCCCTTGGCCAGCAGTTCTCCCAGGCCCTCTCGTTTACCAATTTTTTCAATCATCTCGAGCATGCCATCGGCGTTGCCGAACCGTAAATCAATTCCATCGGTGTCTTTTTTGGTGAAGATTCCTTTTTCGTAGCATTCCATAGCCCAGCCAATGCACAACCCGGTGGAAATGAGGTCGATACCATAGTAGTCGCAGAGCTCGTCCGCCTTGCAGAGCACCTCGATGTTGTCAACCTCGCAGATGCTGCCGAAAGCGTAAATCGTTTCGTAGTCGGCACCGTTGATGACCGACTGGTACGGGCCCTTTGGCACGACGCTGTACTTGGTGCAGTTAATGGAACAGGCGAAGCAGGCGCGGTCGCCCTTGACCACCTGCTCTCTCATCACCTCACCGGTGATATTCTTCATCCCTTTGAAAGTCTCGGTCTGCCAGTTTCGGGTGGGCAGGATACCGCCTTCGTTCATGGCGGCCACATTACGTGGTGTGCCGTACCCGGAAAGGCCCTGTACCGCCGGAGTGGTGGCGAAGAGCTCATTGATTCTGACGGCCGTGTTATAGACCCTGAGCATATTGGGAACCGTGACGCTTCCTGTGCCCCGGACGGCGATTGCCTTGAGGTTTTTCGAGCCCATCACCGCCCCCAGCCCACCGCGACCGGCCGCCCTAATGTCACAGAGAATCATGGCGTAAGGCGCTTTCTCCTCACCGGCCAGCCCGATGGTAGCGATGTGTATCTCCTCATCGCCAATTTCCTTCCTTAAAATATCCTGTGTCGTAAACGGGTCTTTGCCCCAGAGGTGGCTGGCATCTCTTATTTCAACCTTGTCATCGTCAATCCAGATATATACTGGTTTGTCTGCCTTCCCTTCAAGGATAAGGCCATCGTAGCCGGCGAACTTGAGCTCCGGGCCCAGAAAGCCGCCGAATATGCTGTGGAAAAACGATTTTGTATATGGTGACTTGGCACAGAACGAGGAGCGCGAAGCCGCTGGAATCATCGTGCCGTTTACCGGGCCGGTCATCATGACCAGCTTGTTTTCCGACCCCAGGGGGTCGATTTTGGGCGGAATTTCTTCATACAGCATTCTGGCCGATAACCCGACGCCTCCAACGAAGTCCCTTGCCAGGTCTTCCCTGAGGTCTTCCTTGGAAATACCCTTATTGCTGAGATTGACTCTAAGTAGCTGTCCCATATACCCGCCGTGTGGAAAGCTTTTTGCCATGATTAACCTCCTCCTATTGGAAAGATGATGGCGACTTCATCGCCGCTTTGGATTTTATGGTCGATATCAGATGTGGAACTGATAATAGCATCATTCAATTTGATAAGGAACGGTGCCATCTGACCGGTATTCGGGTCCCAGATTTTATTTTTAAAAGGCTGGCCATACTGGCGTACCAGTTCATCGAAAAGCCCACCAACCGTTTCCGGTTTGTTTACCTCTATTTCAACAACATCAGAACCGAGCACGTCTCTGATAACTGAGAAACTTTTGACCTTAACTTTGGCCACTTCCTGTTACCTACTTACTCACCGATTTTAACCATTCTTCGGCAATCTTCTTTGCCTCGGAAACCTTCGGTCGTTCCGGTTTGGTCTCCATTTCCTTCCACTCGATTGCCTTGGGTAAGCAGAACTGGATGCAGGCCGGATTGCCAAAGCAGTAATCACAGTTATCGAGGATTATCGGCACGGGAATCTCGGGTATTCCGACCAGGGATACCTTGATTCTTGAATCTCTGGGGTTGAAAGCACCTGCTTTTACTGCGGAACAGGCCAGTTCGCACAGTTTACAGCCAGTGCATTTGTCCATATGTACTTCAATGTGCTTCTCCAAGACCGGACCTCCTCTTATTGTTTATACTCTCTCAGAAGAGCCAGCAGGGCATCCTCTTTAGCCAGTCTGATGTGCTCACGCATCGTCTTCTCACACAGTTCAGGGTCCTTCAATTGCAGAGCCAGCAGTATCTTCTGGTGACCATCCAGCGTTCTCTGCGCACCCTCAATTGACTGCAGGGTTTCTTTACGGTGCCGCAGCACCTGTTTTCTCATATCAACGATCATTCGGTAGAGGCGCAACGTATCGGAGACGAGCTCGTGAAGGTGGTCGTGAAAGCGGGTGTTCCATTTGAAAACATCGCCCATCCGGCCTGCTTCCAGCGCCGCCTGCGCTTTGTCAATAAAGGTGCCCAACTGCTGAAGGCTATCCTCGTTGATTCTTTCCGAGGTGATTCTCAGTGCATATCCTTCCAGAATGGCGCGGAGTTCAAAGAGCTCTTCCATTTCTTCTTTCGAATCTCCGGAGACGATAAACCCTCTCGTTTCCAGAGGGCGAATCAGGCCTTCAGTCTCGAGTTTAGAGAGTGCCTCTCGAACGGGGGTACGGCTTGCTCCCAGGGTTTCCGCAAGGTGTTCTTCGGTTAACCTTTCGTTAGGACCGAGGTGGCCGGAAAGAATCGCCGCCTTAAGGTTCTCGTAAACTCTTTTCCGGACGGGAACATCTCTCTTTTCAATTCGACTATGCACGGCCATTTCACGGTAATTGTATACAAATAGAGGATAATTTGTCAATAAGTTTTATATATTTACGTCTATAATATATATTTATTGTATACATTTATCTACAGTCAACAAACAAGAGATTTCAAGACGAAAATAAATTCAAATCATTTCGATTAGCGTAAATCTCGCTCATTCGCAGTCATTTTATACTTGACATAGATGGCCCAGTTTAGATAACATACCTTCAAAGAGACCATGGGAAAAATATTTCTCGCTCTCTGTTTAACATCTTTTAACCCCCCTCGGTTAAAGTCCGGCCTAGGCTACCTTTTTCCCAATGTCATTAAATATAGGAGTAGGTCTGTTGGTTAAATTTTCACTCATGCCCAGAGGCAAGATATTCTTTGAGCTTTACGAGGAAAGCGCGGAAAACATGGTCG
>JAHJTL010000052.1 GCA_018829775.1 Chloroflexota bacterium
AGTTCCTCAACTACCTGGCGTTTAAACTCTAAGCTGAACGTCCTCTGATTCTTCATGGCAAGGTCCTCTCTTTCGTTCATTATACTTGGACCCTGCCAAACCTTCCTACCCCATTGTGTCCAGCTTCAGGGGTTCACTCCAGCGATTGTTCCAATTGAGTAATCGTCATTTTGTTTTTAAATCTAGCGGGAACTATATCGACTATCCGAGTCTTGCCGAAAGGCCAGTTTTCACCCTGTTCAAATCTAAGGTGCTTGCACCAGATTAATAAAAAAGGGGGTGATAAGCTTCAGCAAAAAAATTAGTACACAGCTAGGTTACAAAATCTTAGGAGGAAGTAAATCAGTGAAAAAGAAAATATTGTTGATTCCGCTGGCATTGTTATTAGCTGTAAGTGTGGTGGCTGGTTGTGCCGCGCCTGCACCAGCACCAGCTCCCACGCCAGCACCAGCACCAGCTCCCGCGCCAGCACCAGCTCCCGCACCAGCACCTGCACCAGCACCGACCCCAGCCCCATCTCCTGCTCCCGCACCAGCTCCGGCCCAGCCGCCGGAAGTAATTAAATGGAAAGTGGTGTCAATGCAACCGAAGGCAGACCCCCGTTACCATGTGGTGGAAGAACTGGCTAAAAGGGTTGAGGCTGCGAGTGGCGGGCGTATGCAATGGGAGCTCTTTGCCGGTGATGAAATTGTGCCCGGTGCGGAAGTAATTCAAGGGGTACGTGACGGCATTATTGACGCTGGTGCCTCTGCCACTGTGTTTGTGATGGACATGTTCCCTTCAGCCGGCCTCTTCTTCCAGGTGGCTGGCGGGATGACGCCTATACCACAGGCACTGTGGTATATGGAGGGAGGAGGAATCGAGCTTTGTAGAGAGATGTTTGAACCGATAGACTCGTACCCACTCGCCTCCTATTGTCTC
Source organism: Chloroflexota bacterium (assembly GCA_018829775.1). Classification (NCBI taxonomy): domain Bacteria; kingdom Bacillati; phylum Chloroflexota; species Chloroflexota bacterium. The sequence continues at coordinate 922 of JAHJTL010000052.1, forward strand.
AGCAGCCCGGAGGTATGGGCCCACTCCACAAAGCCTCTGAACACCCCGGCTGACTTCAAGGGGTTGAAGATGCGCGCCCTCGGTGACCCTGCCAATATCATCGCCAATATGGGTGCGTCCGTAGTCACCATGTTTGGTGGGGAAATCTATGAATCTACGCAGCGGGGAGTCATCGACACTTTTGAAATGGGAACCTTTGGCGCCAACTGGGGCATGGGCTTCCAGGAAGTGGCCCCGTATGTCTATCAGTCGGCAACCCGCGGTCCCACTGACCTCCAGCTGTTCCATATCAACAAACAGAGTTGGAACGCGCTCCCCCCTGACCTGCAAAAAATGCTAGAGTCGGCAGTATGGCTGGAGGCGTTGAAATTTTATGGCCGGGAAATACAGGCAGAAGCGGGTAACATACAGAATTTCATCGATTATGGCTGCGAAGTCCAACCCCTGCCCCAGGCAGTAGAAGATGAGTTCGCGAGACTAGCTAAAGAGTACTACGACGAGAAGTCAGCCGCTGACCCCTTCTTCGCCAAGGTAGTAGAATCTCAGCGCGCGTTTCAAGCAACAACTGACAGCCTGGGCATACGATAAGTTAGGCCTCTTACCGCACCGCACTATCTTAGTTAGACAGATGTCAGATTTAACCCCCGCTCCGGGAACCGCTCTCGGAGCGGGGGAGTAATTAATTATGAGAAACATAGTTCGGGTTATTGATAACATTAGTGAATACACGGGAATGGTAGTAAGGTGGGCCTGCCTGGCCCTGGTGCTGGTGCTCTGCTTTGAGGTCTCGGCAAGATATGTCTTTAATGCGCCAACGATGTGGTCATTTGAAACTGCAAGCATGCTAGGGGGTACCATTGCGGTTCTGGGCTGGTCTTATACCCACAAGCACGGCGGGCATGTGAGAGTGGATGTGTTTTATACCCACTTGTCGCCCAGAGGGAAGGCAATTCTCGATGTCGCTCTTGCCTTATTATTTTTCTTTCCGCTGCTCTTTTCCCTTACGTACGTTGCCTGGGATAGGATGTGGTTCGCCTGGTCAATGGGTGAAGTGATGGCTAGAAGTAACTGGTACCCGATAACCGGTCCAATCAGAACCGTAGTGGTTCTGGGACTGTTTCTGTTTGCCCTTCAGGGTGTGGCACAACTCATTCGCGACCTGTATCGGCTGACAAGGAACCAACAACTATGATTGAAATTAGTCCAGAGATTACCACCTTAATAATGCTGGGCGGGATTCTGGTGGGGATTCTGAGCGGTTATCCCTTGGCCATCCCTATTGGTGCTCTCGGCTTAATACTTGGCTATGCCATATTGGGACCTTCGGTACTTAATCTTATGTATACGCGCTTGTTTGCCCTGATAACCAGCTATGTCCTCCTAGCCGCCCCCCTGTTTATTTTTATGGGGATTATGCTGGAACGCTCGGGAATCGCCGAACGATTGTATGATGCCTTATACCTGTGGCTCGGTGGGCTCAGGGGTGGACTGGCGGTAACCACGGTGTTACTGGGTACTATCCTGGCTGCCTGCGTCGGCATCATTGGCGCCTCGGTTACCATGCTATCCCTTCTCGCCCTTCCCGCCATGGTAAATCGAGGTTATTCCAAAAGCCTAGCCGCAGGCTCGGTTTGCGCCGGCGGCACCCTGGGTATCCTTATTCCCCCCAGTATCATGCTGGTTATCTATGGGCCAATGGCTTTTATATCGGTGGGAAAGCTGTTTATGGCCGCATTTATCCCCGGGTTTATCCTCTCCGGTTTATATTGCAGCTACATTATCCTGCGCTGTTTATTTCAGCCAAATATTGCACCGGCAGTGCCTGCTGAAGAAAGGAAAGTCCCCTTCATTAAGAAAACGACTATGCTTCTTACCTCGATGGTTCCTCCCGCGCTACTTATCCTGGCGGTGCTGGGCACCATCTTTTTTGGAGTAGCCCCTCCCACTGAAGCTGCCGCCGTGGGTGCCTTTGCCGCTACCGTTTTGGCCCTTGTCTACCGACGATTGAATCTTGAAATCCTGAAGGACACGCTAAGCCGAACACTGAGGGTTACCGCCATGATACTGCTCATCGGAGGATTGTCTTTCGCCTTCGTCGGTGTCTTTCTCGCCGCCGGTTGCGGAAAGGTAATAGAAGAACTCATTCTGGCTGCCCCTGGGGGCAAATGGGGTGCCTTTGCCATAGTCATGTTTGCGCTCTTCATCCTGGGGTTTTTCATTGACTGGTTAGGTATCCTCTTTATCATGGTTCCTATAATATCTCCCCTTGTGCCCGTTCTAGGGTTTGACCCCCTTTGGTTTGCCATGATGGTCTGCGTTAATCTTCAGATGTCTTTCATGACACCTCCCATGGCCCATGCTATATTCTATCTCCGAGGTTCAGCTGACCCATCTTTGGGAGTTACCATGGGTGACATAATCCGGGGGGTATTTCCGTTTGTTTTTCTCATCTTGATTGGGATGGGGCTATGCGTGGCCTTTCCTCAGCTAATCCTCTGGCTACCCGGTCAGATGATAAAGTAACACGGAAATGCTTGCCAGCGGGTAATTTTAGCTAAAGGGTAGGAGTTTCTTTATCAAAAACGAGTGGAGGGAGGAAATATGACACAAGCAGGTGGGAAAAAGATTGGCTTCATTGGTCTAGGCTCAATGGGAAAACCTATGGCAACCAATATTTCAAAAGCGGGGTTCTCTCTCACTGTTTATGATATAAGGAAAGAACCTTTGGCTGAGATGGAGAAACTGGGAGTCAAGGTAGCCAAAAGCGCTAAAGAACTTGGACAGCAATGTGACACCATCGTGGTGATGGTTCTTAACTATCCCCAGATTAAAGAAGTCGTTTTCCCTCCAGAGGGAGTACTGGGTGGAATGAAAAATGGCTCAACTCTTATAATCACGAGTACGATTTCACCTCTGGAAATGGCTGAGGTAGAAAAAGTAGCCAGTAAGAGCGGTGTGGCTGTTATTGATTCACCGGTTAGCGGAGGGCATGAGCGAGCTGTAGAAGGCACTCTGGTATTAATGGCGGGAGCGGAGGAAAAGGTGTTTAAAGAAAATGAGCCTCTCTTAAAATCTATGGGAAAACACGTCTATTATACCGGTGGTGTAGGGAAGGGTCAGACAGTCAAAATGATTAACCAGCTTCTGGTTGGTGCCTACCAAGTAGCGGCAGCCGAAGCCCTGATAATGGCCAAAAAACTGGGGATGGATTTGAAAGTCCTGCATGAGATTATAAGCAATAGCCTAGGTGACAGCGCTATTTGGAGGATGTTCGGCTCTAGAATGATAAACAGGGACTTTGAACCAAGAGGGGCAATTAACACCATGAGCAAGGACATGCGTTCAATAATGCAGACAGCCGTAGATTTAAGCACACCGATTTTCATTTCCAGCATACCTTATCAAGTTTTCGAGATGGCAGAATCCCGTGGACTCGGTGGAAAAGACGTTGCTGCCATCATAACGATATTTGAGGAATATGCCGGAATCAAGATGAGCGATTAACATTGTGTTATCCTTCATCTTCTAAATTAAATTCAAAAGAAGATGTTCAAAGAGGGTACACACCCGAAAATTGTCCAGGAAAGGTTAGGTCATTCCAGTATTCAAGTAACCCTTGATACTTACAGCCATGTAGCGCCAGGATTGCAGGAAGCTGCTGCTAAAGGGTTTGATGACGCTATGAGGCAAGCCTTGTCGGAAGACATTTGCAATGGTACTTTAACATCGCTTAGATAATATGACCCATAACATAAGGAATTATTCTTGAATTTTGTAATATTGCAGTGAACATTATATCCTAATCTGTAAGGAGATTGTCACATGTCAACAACGAAGATTTTCGTTATCTTCGGTATTTGTGTTGCTATCCTTACTATTCCATTGATTGTAATGTACATATGGTTTCCTTTATTACTTGGACGTCATATTAGTCTTGTAGAGAATATCATAGTCGGTACGATTGGTACTTATGTAGTTGCCCTCGCTCTAGACTTTACTTTACGCCGTAGACAAGAAAAAGCCGTTATAAAAGTCGCAAGAATAGCTCTGTCTGAAGCTTCACAGAGCATCAATAGAATGATGTCCTTTTTTGCAGGTATGATTAAGGCATCGTCAGATGGTTTTGTCCCTACGACAATAGAGGAATTATTTAGCGCTAGGTCCATGGACTTAATATTCTTGCACTTATCTTTAAGCAATAATGCTCCAGTGACGCCAAAAATAACTTGGCTAGACCATATTAGCAGAGAAACTCGACTCCTTAAAGATAGGCTTACTGATATTCAAGATCGGTATCAAGCATTTTTGCCTGAGGGTGTGTTGGCTGCAATAGGGATACTTAGAAACAATAGTCTTTTCAGTGTTTTTTTAGAGCTACCAAATGTGGTCACTAGCGATAAACAACACAACGTCCAGCGTCCGGTGCTCAATATATCGATAGGAAACTTTGAACTTCTCATGGATGAAATAGTAATTCCTGTTAAAACGATTCATCAATCAGCTTTAAACATCGATGCCAAAATTGTACCTAAATTCCCAAGCTCTACATTTCGGGATGACGTTAATCCTAAAATCGGAGAATCCCGATTTGATGGTCAGCCAGGTCCACGTATTTTCATTGGCGAACAACCTCCATGTAGTCATTAACAGTTTCAACAATACAAACCATCTGTTAGCAATTTGTTAGCAAAAATCAAAAAGACCTCAACAATGAGGTCTTCCGGTTTGTCGTTTTAGCTTCAAAAAGTGGCACGCCTAGAGGGATTCGAACCCACGACCCTCGGTTCCGAAGACCGATGCTCTGTCCGCTGAGCTATAGGCGC
>JAHJTL010000053.1 GCA_018829775.1 Chloroflexota bacterium
ATGTTATTGGAAAGTGTCAAACTCCGGGTTGAAGACTACATAACATTTACCTACAAGGTTATTTGAAAAGCGACAAGTTTTCCAATTCTAACCTTTTATTGTAGTAATCTATGATTTCTTCGTAGCTTTGATATTTGTAACGACTGTCAATTCTAATAAATGGTTCCTTTGTAATTCTACCTTTGAATTTCTCCTCGTTTTCTTTACTTCCGATAATGTGGAAATCCAAATTAAATTCTACTAATTGATAGGTTCTGGCTAGTGCATCTCCTAGTGTCCCAATGCTGTCAACGATTTCAAATGCTCTTTTAGGAAACTTAAAACCCTTTTTGTTGAACCATATTACATCAATTCTTTTCACAGTCTCTATAATTTCTTGATAAGTAAATGGTGGCAATGAATTCATTGTTCTTAAACTACTCAACAAGATATTGTCTTTAAAGGTTGCTGTGGGGTCAGGTGTATAGGTATCAAATTGCTCGAAATTTCCAAGCTCTAAACAAATACCTTCTATAAAAGAATGCATCCTAACAGGACTCTTTTCGGTAATCGCTTTTATCTTTTCTTCTTCATACTCTTTTAATGCAAATATCCCAAAACCGATTTTCTTAAAATTACGATTATTTTTTATCTCACGATATAGCACTCCCCTAATTCCAGCCTGCCATTCTTTCATTTCTTTTGCGGCAGGGTAATACTTTTCGATATTGCTGTATATAATATCCCAGGTGGCAGTACCACCATTATCTTCCATTAACTTTATTATCGCTTCAACTTTAGTCATCTTTACTTCTGCAGACTTTCTAACAATTCGTATTTCTCATATGAAAGCTCTTGTAATCCTTCATCATCTATATTCAATACTTGACGAATGGCATCAAATAATAAACCCTGCTCTCTAAGCTTATTAAGAAGACGATATTTAGGATCACATTTAATCTCAATGATTATGCTGTCCATGAAACACCCTCCTTTGCATAATTCAGACCAGAAACTGCTCTAGGACAGCCTCTTTTTCAGACCGAGCCTTCTTGTTATCCAAATCCCCACCAATTTTAAGCTCAATAAGATAGTGGTTATTGGTTTCCTTATCAATCAAGTAATAATCGCTATCGTGCCTTGTTATTGGCGATACGCCTTCTTTATTCATATCTCGCAAGCATTGATAATCGGCAATGCTAGGTCTTCTCTCATGTCGCTTGTATTTCTCAAGCATTTCAGCAATTTTGCTTGTTTGGGTTGGGTTTAGTGGGCCCTCAACGTTGTGCTTCACCTCATAGTTTAAACTAGCGATGTTAATAGCTAAACCTTCAAGCATATTGCCAAGAGAGCTATCAAGAGAACGAGCTAAAGCGGAATAATATTGTATTTCTTTACCGAGAGCTTCAATAAACACATTGTGTATTTTCATGTTTATCGTGCCTTCGGGATTATCCACTTCACCCTCGTGTCGTCCCTTGAAGCCAGTCGCAAAGGCTTGCACTGAGGCTTTTACCATAACTTTGATAGTGTCTAGTTTACCCATTTGCCCTATTTTACCACATCATCAAACCAGTTTTACTATTTCTTCAACAGTCCTTGACACGTCGTGTTATAATATATTCAGAAATCTACAATTAAATATCAAGCGATACTTACCTTTCGTCTGTATATAGCTATAAGGAAATTTTAAGCACTCAGCGAAAGGAGTAAAACGTAAGGGAAAAGATAAAGATTGCCCAAATAATCGCCTGATATCCCCCAGAACTCAAACTGGCGGATGGCATAAAACGGCCAGCCAAACGAAAATGGCCTTCTGCCAGTGAAGAGTCCAAAGCCAACGGTAAACGTCCACCTCCAGCAACCAGTATTCTGAGCAATCGGGTAATCTGTATCTCCCAAACAGCAGGTTTAATTACAACCTTTTTATCTTTTGTATTCCGTGCATATAAACTAGTATGAACTATTTACTTTGATAAAATCAGAATTCAGGGTGATACCCAGAAGAAAAAAGGAGGTGATCAATTTCAAACAATCAATCGAGGAATCGCTGGATTAAAATTCTCTGAGGAGGAGTAAATGAAGAAAGGAAGAATAATTGCTGTAGTTATGGTTCTGGCACTAATCAGCAGCGTTATTGCTGCCGGTTGTGCGGCACCAGCTCCCACACCAGCTCCCGCTCCGGCACCAGCTCCCGCTCCAGCACCAGCACCAGCTCCGGCTCCAGCACCAGCTCCGGCTCCCACTCCAGCACCATCACCAGCTCCAGCCGCACCGGCGGAAGTAATCACCTTGATAGGACAGTCATCCCTGCCCGCCGGAATGCCGGTAACCTGGGGCATGGAGAATTTAGCCAAGCGAATTGAAATCGCCACTCAGGGACGCCTTATCATGAAAGCTTACCCCGCCGGCGCCATCTGCCCGGCAACTGAAGAGCACAAGGCTCTTCAGACCGGCGTGCTTGACTGGGCCGGCAGCGGCGGCGGCTATATGAGAGGCGACATGCCGTGGGCCGGCTATCTCATTCAACCGGTAGCCGGCATGCCTCCGGAACCGCTCCAGATCTGGCTTGACAACGAGGGTTGTGATATAGCCAACAGGTGGTTCGAGACACTGGGGTGGGATTTATATTTTCCTAATGGTACTGGTTTCGCCGGGCCACCCGAGATATTCGGCCACTTCGACAAGGAGCTGAATACCGTCGCCGACCTGAAGGGGATAAAGATGCGATGCTCCGGTGACGGTGGCACCGTCCTCGGCCGCATGGGCGTCGGCCCGCTCTTCATGCCCCTGGGCGAAGTCTTCGAAGCCATGCAACGCGGCCTCATTGACGCCTACGAATGCAGTTCCCCGCGCTTTGACTGGGAAATGGGCCTGAATGAAGTGGGCAAGTACATCTACATGTCCCCGATACGGGCGCCCACCGAGGTCTACATGTTTCTGCTGAAGAAGAGCGTGTTTATGGCGCTGCCCGACGACCTCAAGGTAATCATTGAGGACATGGGCGTGGCGGAGACATGGGACTACCATAACCAGCTCATCGCCGGCGACGTCGAAGCGCTCCAGAACTTCAGAGACTACGGGAACATCGTGCTGCCTCTGCCCTCGGCAATAGAGGAGGCGTTCGGTCAAGAGGCCATAAAATACATCGATGAAGAGATGGCCAAGGACGCCGGATTTATGGAGGTGGCGCAGTCCCAGCGTGATTTTGCCAAGAACTGGAACGATTTGTACGGGCTTCCTTCCTGGGCCAAATGGTCATTCAAGTAAAGCCCGGTTAGCTAACGACAGCCAAATCTAGTTTGTCCCCGCTCCGGGGATAACCCGGAGCGGGGCATGGTAAAGGATAAAATTTGAAAGATTAAAGCAGAAAATGAGAAAAATAGTTAAAGCGATAGACCGTCTTAATGATAGGGTGGGCATGGCGGTGAGATGGCTTTCCGTCCTCTGTCTCGGTGTCATCTGCGTTGAGGTGTTCATGCGGTATGTGCTTAACCACCCGACGACAACACTGCCGATAACGGCCGTCATGACCGCGTCCACCATGTATGCCTGTTCCTTTGGCTATGTCCACCTCAACCGCCGCCACATCAGGGTGGATGTTATTTACACCCACTTTCCAGTGTGGGCCAAGCTTGTTGTCGACGTTTTTTGCGCTCTGCTCTTTCTCCTGCCGCTTATCGGTCTGCTTGCCTACGCCGGCTGGAACTGGATGTGGTTTGCCTGGGCAACCAATGAGAAGAACCTGTTTAGCTGGTGGTATCCCATAATGGGTCCGGTAAGAACCACCGTCTTTATTGGTTTTGTTTTGTTTGCCCTCCAGGGTATTGCCACGCTCTACCGTGACATCTATTTTCTGGTGAGGAATGAAGAGCTATGATTAATATTAGCCCAGAGTTAGTCACCATAGCCATGCTCGGTGGCATCCTGCTTTTCGTCCTGCTTGGCTACCCCCTGGCCATTGTCGTCGGTGGTATGGGCATCGTCATGGGAATCGCCATGTTCGGGCCAAATATCGCACTGGAAGTCATCTACCACCGTGTTTTCGAGTTGCTGAATAACTATATCATTATGGCGGCGCCGGGTTTTATCTTCATGGGCATCATGCTGGGGTACTCGGGAATAACCGAAAAAATGTTCTCCGCCATGTACCTGTGGCTCGCCGGTTTCCGTGGTGGGCTGGCCATAGTCACCGTACTAATCGGCACCATCCTGGCCGCCTGCGTCGGCATCATCGGCGCCTCGGTCACGGCGCTGACCATTATCGCCCTGCCCGCCATGATAAATCGAGGGTACAATAAAGCCTTGGCCTGCGGTGCGGTATGTGCCGGCGGCACCCTGGGCATCCTGATTCCTCCCAGCATCATGCTGGTAATCTACGGGCCAATGGCGGCAATCTCGGTAGGCAAGCTGTTTTTTGCCGCCTTCATCCCCGGGTTCCTCCTTTCCGGGTTATACTGTAGCTACCTCGCCATACGCTGTTTCTTCCAGAAAGAACTGGCGCCCCCCGTGCCGGTTGAGGAGAGGGCCGTCCCCTGGGGGAAGAAAACCTGGGACCTGCTCACCTCCATGGTGCCACCACTGGTACTTATTCTGTCCGTGCTGGGGAGTATTTTCATGGGTATCGCTACCCCCACCGAGGCTGCCTCCGTCGGTGCCCTTGCCGCCACGCTTATGGCGGTCGCTTACCGTCGTTTTAACTTCAATATCCTTAAAAATACCATGACCGAGACGATAAAAGTCACCGGCATGGTGCTCCTGGTCGGTGCCACCGCTTATGCCTTCGTCGGCGTATTTATGCGCGGCGGCGGCGGCGATGTCGTGAAAGAGATGATTCTGGGCGCTCCCGGTGGCAAGTGGGGCTGCTTTGCCATTATCATGTTCATCGTTTTCCTCCTGGGCTATTTCATTGACTGGCTGGGAATTCTGTTCATTGTCGTTCCCATAATAACGCCGGTTGGCGCGGAGCTCGGTTTCGACAAGCTCTGGTTTGCCATGATGATCTGCGTTAACCTGCAGACGTCTTTCCTGACCCCTCCCTTCGCCTATGCCATATTCTACCTCCGCGGTGCCGCCGACCCATCTCTGGGGGTAACCACGGGTGACATCATCCGTGGGGTATGGCCTTTTATTATTCTCATCTTGATTGCGCTTGGGCTGTGCATCATCTTTCCCCAGATAATCCTCTGGCTTCCAGGGCAGATGATAACCGGCTTCAAGTAGTAAGAGAGTTGTTCTGAATCAGATAACTTTTTCTGACAACCGCCTCGACAAAATCGAGGCGGTTGCTTTTTAGAATCGTATATTATTTGTCATTTCACATGTCTGTCATTATAATCTTAAAGGTACAGGTATGTTTCACACATCCATAAATATGCCTGACTTGGTTTCCGATATAGTGCGCCAGATAATTACCGCCGGAAGGAACATAGAACGATGCCTGAGGAACGGGTAACAGGGATGAAAAAAAGGACTGCCGAGCGCGTTGCTAAAGTATCCGACGTCGGCTTTGCCAAATTTTTAAGCCTGTTCCATTCTCTGGAAGGTGGCATTTCACTGAGCGTTGGGGAGCCTGATTTCCCCACACCCTGGCACATCTGTGAGGCCAGCGTTGAAGCCATGAAGAAGGGCATCACCACCTATACCCCCACAGCTGGGTTCCCCGAACTGCGAGAAGCCGTTGCCCGGCATCTGGAAAAACTCTACGGCATAAAATATGACCCGAAGACTGAAATCGTCATTACCGTTGGCGCCAGCCAGGCGATGGACCTTGCTTTCAGAACGATTCTGGACCCGGGCGATGAGGTTATCATGCCCGACCCTTACTACGTGTGCTATCCTTCCTGCATCGTCCTGTCGCACGGTGTGCCTGTTACCGTACCGACCAGACCGGATAATGACTTCAAACTGGAGGCGGACCGGATTGAAGCTAAAATTACGCCAAAGACGAAGGTCATCCTCTTCGGCTATCCGGCCAACCCGACGGGTACCGAACTCACCCGCGAGGAATATGCCGAGATTGCCAGAGTGGCAGAAAAGCACGACCTGCTGGTCATCTCGGATGAAATTTACAGTCGCCTGACCTACGACGTAGAGCACACCTGTTTCCCCACACTGCCCGGAATGAAGGAGCGCACCATTCTCCTGGACGGTTTCTCCAAAGCATACGCCATGACCGGCTGGCGCCTGGGCTATGCCGCCGGGCCGGCGGAAATCATGGCCGCCATCAGCAAGGTGCACCAGCACACCATGCTCAGCCCGTCCAGCATGGCACAGCTGGCCGCCCTGGAAGCCCTGAAAAGCGGCGAAGAAGATGTCCAGCGGATGCTGGCCGAGTATAGCCGTCGTCGCAAGGTAATTGTACGCGGCCTTAATGACATAGGGCTCAAATGCCACGAGCCGAAAGGGGCCTTCTATGCCTTCCCTTCGGTTCAGGTTACCGGTATGACGTCAGATGAGTTCACCGAGAATCTCCTCAAAGAAGAAAAGGTAATCGTCATGCCGGGCAGTCTTTTCGGCCGGCAGGGCGAGGGATACGTGCGCTGCTGCTATGCCACCTCTCTATCCGATATTGAAGAAGCGCTGCGCCGCATGGCCCGCTTCGTCGAGCGCCATCGCGCTCATCCCTGACCAGTATAAAATATCGGTCTGAACACCAAATGAAGCTGACCCCTCACATTATCCAGATTAACGCTTAAAAATAATTCGACGTACTCTTTACTACTGATGAAAATGGAGTTATTATATGAAAAAGGTTTTCGGGGTGCCAAATGGCAGACGAGAAAATAAAGATTCTGGTAGTCGATGACGAGGAAACAGTACGGTTACTGTTTCAGCGAGTATTGCAGGCCGCCGGTTATGATGCGGTCATTGCGGCTGACGGTGAAGAAGCCCTGTCGGTTATTGCCAATGGTGATATTGGTGTGGTGCTGCTGGATATCAAAATGCCCGGACTTTCTGGTATCGACGTGCTGGGCAGAATAAGCACCGATTGGCCGAATCTCTGCGTCATCATGGCAACCGCGGTTGCCGACATTGAGACCGGAGTTGAGGCTATGAAGTTGGGTGCCTACGACTATATCACCAAGCCATTTGACCAAGATGAAGCGCTGCTTAAAATCCGTCGGGCTATTCAGAAATGGCAGGAACGACTTCAGGATAAGCAGCACTTACTCCAGCTCGAGCAAAACATCACCGAACAGACCAGACGATTGCAGGGGCAGTTCACCGAGCTAGTTAGCAGCCTGGCCAGAGAGCACCAGCTACTTCTGCAACTGGCGGCAAAGCAGGAAGCCGGTAAAAAGTCCCCGCTCTCCGGTCTTCCCCCGGAACTGCAGGGGCCGATTTCCACGGTCAAAGAATTCAGAGATGCTCTGCTCAAGATTCTGCACAGATCCTAGTTTATCTCTTAATCGATTTTGCTGATAAAGGGTTATTAGCTGATGAAGAAACGCATTCTCATCGTCGATGATGAAGTGAGCATCCTGAAATTTCTCCGCTCTAATCTGGAAGATAGAGGTTACGCGGTCATTAGCGCATCCAATGGTGAAGAAGCACTCAACACCATAGAAATGGAACTGCCTGACCTCATTGTTCTGGACGTCATGATGCCCAAAATGGACGGCTTTGAGGTATGCCGCCGGCTGCGTGAATGGTCACAGATTCCCATAATTATGCTCAGCGCCCGGGGCGATGAAAAGGATAAGGTGAAGTGCCTTGACCTCGGAGCCGATGACTATATCGTCAAGCCTTTCGGGGCCAATGAACTCATGGCACGGGTCAGTGCTGTCCTCCGGCGCACCAAAACGGCTGACATGTCTCCCGTTAGGTCTTCCATCGCCAGCGGGGACCTCGCCATCAATTTTGCCAAAAGACAGATAACTCGCGCTGGCACAGAAGTGAAACTGACCCCCACTGAATATGCCCTCCTTCAGGAACTGGCGGTGAATTCAGGTAAAGTACTCACCCATACCCACCTGTTAAACAAGGTCTGGGGCCCTGAATACCGTGATGAAAGGGAATATCTGCATGTCTTTGTCCGCCGGCTGCGTTCCAAACTGGAGCCAAACCCTGACAACCCCACATACATCCTCACCGTTTCCGGCGTTGGCTACCAGTTCATAGATACCGGGTAAGAAGCACTCCGTAAACCGCTTAACAAACCGCTCTAAAGGCACCTGTTTCGGGTGCTTTTTTTATTGCCTTTGGAATATTAAGGAAATCTTTAGGACTGTGAGGTAGATATTTAGGCTTTGTTTCGCATTCCGGCTCTATCCTGAAATCACTGAATAACAACGAAGGAGATAGCTGTGAAGCGAAACATGTGGATTAAGCGGTTCTTTCCCTATATCGCCCTTCTTCTCTTTATTCCGTGGCCGGTAGCTTATGCCACCAGCACCGATGTTATTGCCGGTGAGGACGCAGTCAGGATAGAAATTGCTGAACCCTCGGCAAGGCCAAGCTATACCGCTTTCGGCAGGGCAATCGGCGGTGTCAGCAACCCGGGCGCTCTCTTTTATGTTGATGCCACCAATAGTCCGTCCGATATCCAGGTAACGCTTTATCTCACCAATGCTCAACAACTGATCAGGTACTACCGGTACCTGATTCTTGACGTAGGCATCTACATTGAAAACGGTGAAGGTGAGTGGGAACGGGCGGTAACAAGCAATGGCGAGCCTGTGCCAAAGACCATTATTTCAATGCGCAATGGCCAGGTGAGCTTCCTGCTGCCGGGTTCTTCAAGATACAGGGTTACTATCGATGGTGGCTGTTTTTACTGCACCAGAGCGGCTGCGGACAGCTACTCGCTATCCCCACAGTTCTGCCTGGAAGCGAATTAACTGGAAAGGACCCGATGGCGAAAGGAGGAAAGGTCAAGATGTTGGAAGTACAGCAATACAATAGAACTTCGTTCCCGATGCACAATGAAATGATGAGGCAGTTCCGCAGGTTACATGGCAGGGCGGCCATGGTCAATCCGACCGGAGTTGCCGAACATGACGTCATCGCCATAACCGCCCCCCTGGCTATCAGATGTGTCAATGCGGATAGCGGAGGTTCAAATTTACCAGAACAGAACGCAAACTGGTCTGCTTCTCTTTCATTACCCAAGGTAGCGAACTACAAGCTATCGTCAAATTAATGCCGAAAAAGTAAGAAAAGAGGGGAACCGATGAAAAAACGTGCCTGCATAATGGCCATTGACGATGAAGTGGAGGTACTTCGACTGCTCAAGAAGATATTCGAAGAGGAGGGGTATGATTTCATTGGCGCCACCAGTGGCGATGCAGCATTTTCCTTATTACACAATCACCAGCCGGACCTTATTATCCTTGATATTATGATGCCCGGTCTTGATGGTTTCCAGGTGCTGGAACTTATACGCCGGAATTCCGACGTACCCGTAATTATCCTGACGGGCAGGGGTGAGGTGACCGCTTTACGCGATTCCGTGGAAATTGGCGCCGATGATTACGTCAAAAAGCCGTTCTACAGGCTGGAGTTGGTAGCACGTGTACGCGCAAAACTGAGGCGGGCGGCTCAGAGCCAACCGGCCTTCAATCGAGGCGAGGAAACAGCTAATGAGAAAGTGGGTAAATAAAAATGAATAATATAGCTTATCAATCATATAGACAACCATCTGTTGAGGAATTATTTCTGAGTGTTGAGGCTGGCTCTAACGAACAAGCTATTGAGTTGGCTGTACCACCATCTACCCACTCTTCAAGACTATATAAGTTTTACCACAGGTTAGAAGAGAAGCTCAATGATCTAGGCAGCAACGGATTCATAAGCCATGTCCAACATTCGCGCAGTCGCGGAACTACATTTACCGTAAAGCTGGTCCCTACAAAGGATAGCGAGTTCCTGGAAGCGCTGAACAACATGCCGGAGGTTGAAGAGGTAACGGAAGAGTCAAAAGGCGGCTATGCCTATCCTGGCCTTTCTCATAAATTTAACGTTCTGTTAGCGCAGTAAATTATACTGAGGCCTTTATCGAATACTTTTACCAGGTCAAGACTTCTAGGTTTTCAATCTCAGTCAATTTTTGTCTGAGGAGCTTACAGTGGCCAGGAGCAAAGGAATACACGTTACCTGGTGCCCCATCGGGCAGGAGTACTGCTATCTTTCCTGCTACTTCCGCATGGGAGATCGTTGTTACTTTAGAAGCACCCGCGGCCGACGAATAAAGAAACTAAAGAAGGGGAAAAGTACTCCACGTTGATGTAAAATCCCTTCTTCCATCCTGCTACTGCTCTATTGATTACTCAAATCAGCATCTTTCCTGCGGATTTTATCCCAGTTGTACCAGACCACCCCTGCCCCAATCAGCAGCACCGATGCGATTAGTATGCCCAGCGACTGGTTCCTGAGACCGCTGACAAAGCTGTCAATGGCGTTTTGCGCCAGAGTAACGCCCTTTTCCGCAATCGACGGCGTTATACCTTCAACCTGACTTACTTCCATCAGCGTTTGGTCAATAACCGGCTGTGCGGCGGCGGAAAATACCGGACCGAAACTGATAAAGGCGATAACCGACATTACTGCCAGCAGCGCTGCCGCCCAGATAAGTTTGCTGCTCCACTGTCGGCCACCCAGCGCACCAATCGCTATCATCAGTAAAAATGGCACTATCCATATAAAGTTAATCCACTTCTTCGCCGTTCCAAGGCCGGAACGCACCTCCTCAAAGGTTTCCATCTGCCCGCCAGCGCTATCGCCCATCAAGCCCCTGAGGTCCTGCTCGGCAAGTATCAGGCCATCGCCTATCCACTGCCGGATGTCTTCCAGAGCCTCGGCATCGGTGCCCATGGCCTTTTTCAGGTCCTCTTCGGTGAAGATGAGGCCTTCCTGTATCAGTTCCCGAGCCTGGCTGAAAATATTTTCTTCCTCTTCACCGCCCAACAACTGGCTTATGTCCGCTTCAGTTAAAATCCATTCATCGGGCAGTCCCAGTTCAATAAGAGGTTGCACGAGGCTTCCCACATCTATGCCCACCAGTTCCTTGAATTCCTGATATGATATATCCGCCGGCCGGCATAGGATGTTTTCCAGTGATGGATTCGATAGCAGTTCCAGCAGATGTGCCCCCGTGCATACCGGGAGGGAATCGAAAGCGCTCTCCACTTTTTCGTCGGCCAGCTGACCGAGTGTGTCTGCTATTTCCGACTTGCGGTCGGCCAGAGGTATCGTTAACTCCAGCTCATCCTGCGTGCCGCGCAGATAGGCGAATATCTGGGCAACAAGGTCGTTTACCAGCGTCCGATACCATTCCAGGGACAACATATCCTTGGCAGTAGCAATGATTTCATCATCGGTCAGTTCCATGCCAAGCGGGAGCTCGGTTACCTCTCCGAGGTTCTGCTGCAATGCCGGCGCCAGCATCCCCGTGAACAAGCTATCGTAAGTCTCCTTTCTCGACAGGAAATCGACCAGCACTTCCTCCAGTTCATCGAGCGGCCTGGCTATATCTATCTCAAGGGTGAAATGCGCCTGCTCTTTGGTGAGGTAGGGCATAGCTTCATCGACGGCGCGGTCTATCTTCTCTAGCAGCCAATCCTCGGGCAATACCTGGCGCAGCATTATCCCCATCTCCTCCTCGGATATGGCCAGCACAGACAGCATTCCATCTTCAGACGATGTTACCTCACTGGTAGCTAACTGGATGAGCTGCTCATATAGCACCGGGAAAATCTCTTCGCGGTGCAGAAGGTTCTTTATCGCCTCCGCTCCAGCCTCGGCTCTGTCTTTTAACTGAATATCGATGCGGAAGGTGTCCGTTTCACCCCAGACATAGGGCACCACCTCATTGATACCATGCTCAACTTTTGCCTGAAGCCATTCTGGGGGCAGTGTTTGCCTGACCACGTCAACGAGATGGGTCTTGAGCGGCGAGAGGATAGCACCGGCCCCTCCGGTATCCTCACCTATTCCGGATTCTTCCAGTGCTGCCGGGAGCACATCGTCGTAAATGAAATGGTACACATCCGCCTGTTGTAACTGTTCCGTGTAGAAATCGGGATTGCCGATGGTGGCGTTAACGCGGAAGGCGACCAGCACCAGCAGCGACAGAATGACAAATATAATGGCCAGAGGTATGGCAATGGTCCTACGCAACCAGAGCATACGTTTTTATAATCCCCCCATTATGATGAGATAGTCTACCTGCCGAGCAGACCATCGGTCAACCATTACTCATTCTTGTCTGAGAACAACGATATAACCTTCAAGAATGTATCCACCGACTGAAATCACTTCCGCGCTTATATTTATACGCTGTACGCCCTTTTGGCTAACAGTCGAGTTGCCGCCTTGATAGCCTTAGTTCCCAGTGATAGAATGCTTAGCAGGGGCAATAAGATATGACACTGCGCAAAAAAACGCTGCTTATCATTGCCGGTACTTTCTACGGCGTCATCATACTGCTCTTCTTTATCTCTCGCACCATCCTGCTGGAAAGCTATTCAGACCTGGAAAGACAGAGTACACATCGGGATGTCGAACGGGTACTGACGGCTTACTCACAGGTACTATCCAGCCTGGATACCACAACCGCGGATCGGGCTGCCTGGGATGACACCTATGCCTTCATCGCTGGCCCCGGCGAAGGGTACATCAGGTCGAACCTCACCGATAGCACGTTTGCTGAACTTGGGCTGAACCTGATGCTGTATAAAGACCCCTCAGGGCAAACCGTTTTCGGCAAAGCATTTGACCTTGAAGATGAAGAGGAAATACCTCTCCCGCCCAGCGTTTCAGCGTATTTGGCTGAAAATGATTTCTTGGTTACCCATCAGGATACGGAAAGCAGTTATACCGGCACCATTGTCCTTCCCGAAGGCCCCATGATGATTAGCTCCCACCCCATCCTCACCAGTGAAGATGAAGGACCCATTCGAGGGACACTGATAATGGGGCGATACCTCGATGCGGCCAGGATTAACGAACTGGCTGAAATCACGCTCCTCTCCATAACCATTCACAAATTCAACGACCCTCAGGCTCCCCCCGACTTCTCAGCCGCCCGGACCTCTATCTCAGCCGCGTCTCCCGTTTTCGTACAGCCTCTCAGTGAACAATCTATCGCTGGCTACACACTTATCGGAGACATCAGTGGGCGCCCTGCTTTGATGCTCAGGGTAGATGCGCCCAGAGATATCTATCAGCAGGGCCAGTCCGCTATCTCATATCTTATTCTGACCATTGTCGGTGTCAGTCTGGCATTTGGCCTGGTGACCCTCCTGCTCCTGGAAAAACAGGTTCTTTCCCGACTGTCTTACCTGAGCAGGAGCGTTAGTGACATCGGCATGGGCGGTAAACTTACCGCGCGGGTGTCAGTGCCCGGCTCTGATGAATTGTCCAGGCTCGGCGCCACCATTAACGGCATGCTGGCCGCCCTGGAACAATCGGAAACGGAGCTGCGGGAATTATTTGAAGAAGAGAAGCAACTTAGGCAGGATTTGGAGGCGGAAATCAATAAAAGAGTGGAGTTCACCCATACCCTCGTACACGAGCTCAAAACACCGATTACCCCGGTGCTGGCCTCCAGCGAGCTGTTGCTTGAAGAAGTCGAGAGGGGCGGACCTATATGGGAGCTGGCGCAGAATATCAGCCAGGGTGCTTACAATTTGAACCAGCGTATCGATGAACTGCTTGACCTGGCTCGCGGTGAAGTGGGGATGCTCCACCTCAATCCTGAATCGGTTGATTCCGGTCGATTGCTCCGCAGCATTGTGGACAGCGTGAAACCACTGGCCCGGAAAAACAGGCATATATTGAATGCCGAGCTGCCCTCTTCACTGCCGGTCATTCAGGCCGATAAAGACCGCCTGCGGCAGGTGGTGCTCAACTTGCTCAATAACGCCTTTAAATTTACGCCTGCTGGAGGCAGTATCACGGTGAAGGCCAGAGAAGATAAAGCTTACCTCGTTGTGGAAGTGCAGGATACCGGCAGCGGCATTAGTGAGGAAGAGCAGAAGAGGCTCTTCGAGCCCTATCAGCAGCTGGAAAGAGAAAGGGCCCGCCTCAGCGGACTGGGGCTGGGATTAAGCCTGTCCAAGAAACTGGTCGAGCTGCACGGAGGCCAGATATGGGTGCAGAGTGAGAAGGGCAAGGGGAGTATTTTTGGCTTTTCCCTGCCACTGGAAATTAGTGAACAGCCGGAAAGCTCGGCAAAAAGATGAAGGTTTTTTTCCCATACAAGCCTGTGGTAATATTAATTCAATTATCCCGATGAAAGGGGCCTGACATGACAAAGCAACCGTATTCACTGACCGTTACCGAGGCAGCTTCTGCTATATCTTCCGGCAAGCTGACACCATCGCAACTGGTTAACTCCTGCCTGGAAAGAATTGACGCCATCGAGGATAAGATAAAAGCGTGGGTGCTGGTTGACCGGGAGGGTGCCCTTGCCACGGCACGGCAGCTGGACAATGAGCTGGCACGAGGCCAAAGCCGCGGTGCGCTTCATGGCATTCCGATAGGCATCAAGGACATCTTCTACACCGCTGGTCTGCCAACTGAAGCCGGTTCCAGGTCCTGGGCTGGTTTTATTCCCGAATACGACGCCACCACGGTCGCCCGCCTCAAAACAGCAGGGGCAATTGTACTGGGCAAGACGCATACCACGGAGTTCGCTGTCATGGACCCCGCCCCCACCCACAACCCCTGGAACATCGAGCACACGCCCGGTGGTTCAAGCAGCGGGTCAGGTGCCGGCGTTGCCACCGGAATGTGTTCAGCGGCTCTGGGCAGCCAGACACTCGGCTCAGTACTGCGACCCGCCGCCTATAACGGTATCGTTGGCTTCAAGCCCCAGCATGGCCGGATAAGCATCTACGGCGTAGTGCCGGTGAGTCCGACCCTTGACCACGTGGGCGTACTGGCACGCACGGTGAAAGACGCGGCCCTCGTTTTTCAGGCCATTGCCGGCCACGACCCCAAAGACGCGCTTTCACTTGATGAGCCTGTCCCCGACTGCCTGTCATCTCTGGAAGAGCAGTCACCGCCCCGGCTGGGACTGGTGCGTCCCTTTTTCTATGACCACGCCGACGAAGAAATGCGCCAGCATACTGACGAAATCGCTGCCCGCCTGAGGCAGGCCGGTGCTACCATTGAGGAAGTGATTCCACCCCCCAGCTTTACCACCATCGTTGACAATGCCCGTATTATCATGGCGGTAGAGGCGGCCGCCTACCATCGGGACCACTTTGCCAAACACAAGGACAAATACCGTGCCGGCATACGGCAAATGATTGAGAATGGCCTAGCCACAGATGCTGCGGAGTATGAAAGAGCGCTTAAGGTACGCCTTCAGCAGTGTTCCGATATGGAGCCGCTGCTACACCGGGTAGATGCCATGCTTACGCCGACTATAACTGGTCCGGCGCCCCACGGTCTTTCCTCAACGGGAAATCCGGTGATGCAGGGCCCCTGGACCATAATGGGGGTACCATCCATAAGCCTGCCTTCCGGACTGAGCCAGGGCGGTCTCCCGCTTGCCGTTCAGCTGGCCGGGCCTCCCAAAGCCGAAGCCCGTCTCCTGGCGATAGCGAGGTGGTGCGAGTCCGTCCTGAAGGTAGACCTCCGTCCACCGTTGGATTAAGGCACCACTCTTCAGATGTAAAATCGGAATAAGGACGTAATCAGCTTAGTCTTCTTTCACCAGGTCGACCTTGGGCTTGACGTCCTTGTTCACCCAGTGGCGCGGCCATTTCCCGGTAAGTACTCTGGCTGCTTCCTGCGCCACGCTTAATTTGAGCCGCTTCAGCGAGGTGCTGGAGTTCGCCGCGCAGTGAGGAGTAAGCACTACGTCGTCCATCTTGAGCAGCGGGTTGTCCGGCTCAATCGGTTCCACCTCAAAGACATCCAGGCCGGCACCGGCTATCCACTTCTCCCGCAGGGCTTTAATCAACGCCGCCTCATCAACCACTCCTCCTCGCGAGGTATTGATGAGGTAGGCGGTTGGCTTCATCTGCTTTAATTCCTTCTCACCAATCAGCTTACGGGTCTCCTGGTACAGAGGTGTGTGAAGGGAGACGTAATCCGATTCTTTCAACAGTTCGGGAAGACCGACCAGAGTTATCCCGTGCTTCTCTGCGACCGATTTATCCAGATAGGGGTCGTACCCGATTGTTTTCAAACCGAAGCACTGTGCTTTCTGAGCCGTCAGGCGTCCGATATTCCCGCAGCCAACCAGCCCCAGCGTTTGTTGATATAGACCTGGTGTTTCGGTTGTCTCTGTCTGGAACTCACCCCAGCGTCCCTGCTTCAACCCTTCCGTCGAAGATACCAAAAGTCGGGCACAGGCAAGCAGCAAGGCCATGGCATGGTCGGAGACTTCTTTAATGCAGAAATCAGGGATGTTGACCACAATTACGTTATTATCGGTGGCAGCGTCTACGTCAATCGTGTCGTAGCCAATGCCATAGCGCACTGCCACTTTCAATTTGGGCAGTGATGACAGAACCCGGCGCGTTATCCGGGCAAAGACTATCAGCAGCGCATCCGCGTCTTTGGCCGCTTCAATTATTTCGTCTTCCGTCTTGCAGTCCGCTTCCACCAGGTCGGCGTTGACCCTGGCGAGCTCCTCGGTTTCCACTTCAATAGTTGCCACTACCGGTGGGAGATGGAGCTTATCCTCCACTCGTATCACTTTGAATCGCGTTTCCGGCATCATTTCCTCCTTCAGACTCTATAGTAAAAGTTACAGGCTATTGCCTATTATAAAGCATGGCCACCGTCATGTCAGCTATTTGCCCTGTTTCACTTCTAACGGGATGGCCGAAACCACGCCTATTCAATGAGC
This sequence comes from Chloroflexota bacterium, assembly GCA_018829775.1. Taxonomy (NCBI): domain Bacteria; kingdom Bacillati; phylum Chloroflexota; species Chloroflexota bacterium. The sequence goes on from JAHJTL010000053.1 coordinate 16,790, forward strand.
AGTATGCTATAATCGTTTCAAGCCAGGAAAAATGAAGCGAAGTAATGATATGGCACCAGCCACCATCACCACCTCTGAAGACAAGGGCCTGACCCGGGGTACACTGTGGATTTTATTAATCGGGGTTTTCCTCACCTCATTCAGCATGCTGGCTTATGAAATCACCCTCGCCAGACTGCTCTCCGTACTTATCCTCTACCATTACGTCTTCGCCATCGTTTCTCTGGCCCTGCTGGGACTCGGGCTTGGCGGTATATTTGTCTATCTATTCAGGCGGCAGACGCTCAGTTCCGATAAAAGATTCGGCGCACTGGCACTATTTGCCAGCTTGATCTCGCTGGCAATTCCGATTTCCGCCATACTGATGATTCGGATTGGCTATCTGGATAGCGCGACGAGTAGTATCCTGTTTTACTGTGTCCTGCTGTTCTTCCCGTTCTTCTTCACCGGCATTTTGCTGGCCGAGGTATTCCGTACATTCCCGGAAATCAGCGCCCGGGTCTATGGTGCTGACTTGGTTGGTGCAGCCCTCGGCTCGCTGGGCATCATTTTCTTCCTCGATGTCTTCGGTGCCATTAATACCAGCTTTTTCCTGGGTATTACGGCTGCCGTTGCCGCACTCCTGTTCGCCAGCAGGATATTTAAAAGCAGCATCCGGCGGGCGGCACTGCCGATAGCCAGCTTTGTCATCGCGGCCATCCTTTTAATCACCAATTTGCCTGGCGCCTATCTGAGCGATATACCGATTATCGGCAAGAACCCCAACAAGGATATTCACCGCGCACTATATGAGAAATCTTCTCCGGCGCAGATAATCGAAACACGGTGGAGCGCCTTCGGCCGGACGGACCTGGTTGAGTATACCCGGTATCCAGCACAGATGGAGATTTATCTGGACGGCACCGCTACGGCACCGATGTACCAGTTCAATGGCGACCTGGAAAATCCGGACCAGACCGTGCAGGACCTCAAGGCCACATTTTCCGGCTACTTCCCTTTTTATTTTCTCTCCGAAGATGAAAAAGACAACGCGCTTATCATCGGGCCCGGCGGCGGCAGGGACGTGCTGCTGGCTCTGATGGGCGACGTTGGCGAGATTATCGCGGTTGAGGTGAATCCCGACCTCGTGGATATGGTGCAGGAATACGCTCGGTACAATGGCGGCATTTTCACCGATTTTCCCAATGTAAAGGTCGTCGTTGATGAAGGCCGAAATTTCCTCAAACGCCAGAAGGATAAGTACGACATTATAATGCTCAGCCTTCCGGTTACCCAGACCAGCCGCAGCCTTGAAGGCTATTCCCTGACGGAAAATTTCCTGTTCACCACGGAGTCCATCCATGATTACCTGGACCACCTGACCGAGGAAGGCCGACTTATGGTGGTGACCCACGACGATTTCACTGCCTGGCGGCTGCTGTCCATCTCGCTGGTATCACTTGAGCAGAGAGGTATCCAGAACGCTGACGCACTTCAGCAGATTTACATGTTTGGCCTTAGCTCGGGTGAAACCGTATATCCGTGCTTTGTCCTGAAAAAGACGCCGTTTGCACCCGAAGAGGCGCTCGTCAGACATGAGAAAATGGTCGAATTGGGCTATGAGCCGATGCTGTCTTATTTCCCGTTCGTTGAGGATGAGGGAACCGTTAATCCGACACTTCGGGACCTCGCCAGTGGAAAGCTGAGTTTCCGTCAGATTGCCGAAGTCGCCAGAGGGATGGGCATGGACTTCAGTACGGTTACCGATAACAGCCCGTTCTTCTACAAGATTGACGTGGGGCTGCCGCAACCGGTGTCGCTGGTTTTCTGGTTTTCCTTTGTTCTGATGATACTCGTGCTTGTGGGGCCGCAGACGTACTGGTATCTTCGTTCTTCCCGCAGCCGCGGCCAGGCCAGGGGTCGCCAGAGCAAGAAGAAGGGGCTAACCCGCTCCGTGTTCCTGTTTGCACTGATCGGCATCGGCTTTATGCTCATTGAAATTTCATTAATCCAGAGATTCATCCTCTACCTCGGCCAGCCGGTGCTGTCAATGGCCGTCCTTCTGTTTTCGCTGCTGGTTGGTGCCGGCCTGGGCAGCCTGTACAGCGGCCGCCTGCCCCGCGAAAATATACTCAAGGGTATTACGACGGCTGCCATCTCCGTTGCTTTACTGTCAGTCGTTTACATCTTCCTCATCCCCCTTGTTTTCAACCAGCTGCTGGGGCTGGCTCTGGCGCTGCGTTTGCTGGTCATGGTGGTCATGCTGGTGCCCCTGGGGTTCTTAATGGGCTTCCCGTTTCCACTTGGCATCAGGGCGCTGAAAGAAGTTGAATTGGACAGATATATTCCCTGGATGTGGGGCATAAACGGCGTGGGGTCAGTATTGGGTTCGACATTTACCATTGTCCTTGCTATCAGCCTCGGTTTCGCCCAGGCATTGCTGGTCGGCGCCATCTGCTATCTGCTCGTTTTCCTTGTTTTTGCCAGATATGGGATAGTAAATATAATGAGTCGGCATTAAAGAGATACAGTGCTTAAGCTGATTTTTCTCGGTACCAAGGGCGAAATTGAGGAATCGAATGAGAAACACCGGTATAACTCCTCATTGTTGCTCGTTTCGGAAGGCGATAGATTGCTTGTTGATTACGGAATGCTTCACCAGTATAATCTGGAAGAGCTTGCGCCGGGTGCCCTGCTCATTACGCACGCTCACCCGGACCACTATGTATGGCTGGAACAGGATATACAGGCCGATATCCCTGTTTATCTGACGGAAGAGACGCTCGCCTATGGCAAATTCAAGCCGTCAAACATCAATGTTATTGAACCGGGGGAATATATAACGGAGGGGAGTTTTCAATTTCTTGCCTACCGCGTGCTTCATTCCATAAGATGCCCGGCAGTCGGATACAAGGTGAAAACGCAGAATAAGACGCTGGTCTATAATCCTGACCTGGTGGATATCGTAAACAAGGCAGAGGTGCTGGCTGATGTTGATTACTATATTGGAGATGGTTCCTCGATAAAGTCCAATCTGGTGAGAAGGAGAGGCGATATCCTTTTCGGACACACCCAGATGACAACGCAGATAAACTGGTGCAAGAAGTATGGCATCGACCATATCCTCTTCACCCACCTCGGCAGGGAGACCACCGCCGCTGAAGATGAATTCGGTCGCGACCATCCGGAAGCGATTTTTGCTTATGACGGCATGGAGGTTATAATTTAGGGGATAGCATCCTGAGCAAGGAGGAGGCCAATGGAAAAGCTGAAAGAAGTCCAGAGACTGGGCCAGTCCATATGGCTCGATTTCATTCAGCGGGGGCTGATTACCAGCGGTCAGCTGAAGCAACTGGTGGATGACGGCATAAGCGGTATGACCAGCAATCCTACCATTTTCCACAAGGCGGTTACCCAGGGGCAGGACTACGATGAAGCGATAAAGTCCATCCTGAAGTCCACCCCTGACGCCGGCATTATGGATATCTATGACCGCCTTACGGTAGAGGATATCCAGATGGCGACCGATGTGTTTCGCCCTGTTTATGATGCCAGCGACGGCGTTAACGGGCTGGTCAGCCTTGAGCCAGCACCCAAACTGGCCTATGACACGGAGGGGACACTTGCTGAAGTACGTCGTCTGTGGCAGCTGGTCGACCGGCCCAACCTGATGATAAAAGTGCCTTCCACCCCACCCGCTATCCCGGCCATTGAACAGCTCATTGCCGAAGGCATCAATATCAATATCACCCTTATGTTCTCCATGGCGCACTATGAAGCGGTCTCCCGGGCGTACCTTCAGGGAATCGCCCGCTGTTCCAACCCGGGGCAGATAACTTCGGTGGCCTCTTTCTTCGTCAGCCGCGTGGACACATACGTTGACCGTGAACTGGAAAAGATAGGCACCGGAGAGGCGCTATCACTGCGTGGCAAAGCCGCGGTGGCCAACTCCAAACTGGTCTACCATCGCTTCAAGGAACTCTTCTCAGGAAAGGAATTTGCCAGGCAGAAGCAACGTGGTGCCCGCGTTCAGAGGGTGCTCTGGGGAAGCACCAGCGCCAAAAACCCCGACTACTCCGATGTGAAATACGTCGATGAACTGATGGGACCGGACACGATTAACACTCTGCCGATGGAAACCATTGATTTGTTCCTTGACCACGGCGAAGTCAGAGACACATTGAATGAAGGTGTAGCCGACGCGGAGCAGGTTTTAAATGACCTGAAGAAGGTCGGCATTGACCTGGATGCGATTACCGAGCAACTGCAGGTGGATGGCGTGAAGGCATTCAGCGACTCTTTTGACCAGTTGCTTCGTGCCCTGGAAGAGAAATGCCGTCAATTCGGGTAGACGGTAGCGCTAGATAAAATAATATAGGAGAATATGCGGATATGACCGAATTTCACATTGCCAGGCCAAAATTTCATATTACCAGTCTTGACGACTATGAACCGCTTGTGGGAAAGGAGACAGTCGAACGCATTCGGGAAAAAGCCAGGCCTCTCCACGGGCTGCATATCGCCAATGTTAATTCAACCTACTACGGTGGCGGCGTATCCCAGCTGCTCTCATCACTGACGCTTCTGATGGACAGCGTCGGCATCGAGACGGGCTGGCGGGTTATCGTAGGCTCACCGGACTTCTTCAGCATCACCAAAAAGATGCACAACGCCCTGCAGGGTGGGTCCATAAATCTCACCGACCGTAAAATGGAGTTGTATGAAGCCACTATCTACGAGAACTCAATTCGCAACCACCTGTATCACGACATAGTCATTGTCCACGACCCCCAACCCCTCCCCATTATCAACTACTACCGGCGTAGAGGACCCTGGATATGGCGCTGCCATATCGACCTCTCCCACCCCAACCAAGAGCTATGGGATTACCTGTCACCGTTCGTGGAAAAATATGACGCCGTCATTCTCAGCTCCGAAGATTACGCTCAGAAACTGTCGACACCGCAGCTTTTCTTCATGCCGGCCATCGACCCCTTTTCCATTACCAATCGTGAAATGAATCCAGAAGATACCGAAGAGCGACTGCGCCACTACGGTATTCCCACCGACCTGCCTCTTATAGTCCAGATATCACGTTTCGACCGCTGGAAAGACCCGGAAGGCGTCATCAAGGCTTTTCGTCTGGCCCGAAAGGAAGTGCCCTGTACCCTGGTATTGCTGGGCAATGTGGCCACCGACGACCCCGAAGGTGAAACGGTATACAATTCATTGCTTGACCAGCGCGAGGAACGCATTATTATTCTCAGCCGACAGGACGGTGCGCTGGTCAATGCCCTGCAACGCCGGGCAGCGGTGGTTCTGCAGAAATCAATTCGCGAGGGGTTCGGTCTCACCGTTTCCGAGGCGATGTGGAAAGGGACGCCGGTGATTGGCGGGAACGTGGGCGGCATTCGCTACCAGATTGAGGACGGCGTGAGCGGCTTCCTGGTCGATACCATCGAGGAAGCCGCCGACAGAATCGTCCGGCTGTTGAAAGACAGGAGTCTGCGCGACCATATGGGAAAACAGGCCAGAGAAACGGTGAGAGAGCAATTTCTCCTCACCCGCTACCTCGAGCAATACATTGACCTGTTCAATTCCTTTGAGCCGTCGTTTCGGCTGGTCGGTAAATTGAAAAACAGGTAGTTAAAGCGCATAATTTTGCTGTTCTGGAGGATTGAAGCATGAAGATCACCAAGGTAACACCCATTTTCTGCGACGCGGCGTGGCGGGCTTTTACCTTCGTCAAGGTGGAAACTGACGAGGGTCTGGTTGGCTATGGTGAATGCACCGACAACAGCAGCGCGTTTGGCGTCGCTGGCTGTGTCAGGGACCTGGAACCGCGCCTTATCGGCAAAGACCCACGAGCCGTGGAGAGGCTCTACCGCGAGATGAGCCATCGCTTCCAGCATAACCCCGGGGGCATCGCCCAGAAAGCCATCGCCGGCATAGAAATCGCCCTCTGGGACATAAAGGCCAAGGCACTCAACGTTCCGCTCTATGAACTGTTTGGCGGGCCTGTTAACGATAAGATACGTATATACTGGTCTCATTGCGGCACCTACCGTGTCCGCAACCCCGAACTGTACCCGGACAAGCCAGCCCTGAAAACGTATGACGATATCGCCGCTCTGGGTGAAGAGGTAGCAGCCAATGGTTATACGGCGCTTAAAACCAATATTCTCACGCCCGGGGAGCCACCCCGTATGCTTTGGTCTTTGGAGCAGAATATAGATACTGGCATACTGAAAACCATTGACCGACTGATGAGCACCTTCCGCAAGGCGGTGGGCGATGATATTGACCTCTGCCTCGACCTGAATTTCAATTTCAAGACGGAGGGCTTCATTCAGGTCGCCAGGGTTGTTGAGCCGTATAACCTGATGTGGCTGGAAATGGATATCTACGACCCGGAGGCGCTCCTCCAGGTCAAGGAATCAACCAGAGTGCCCATCTGCTCCGGGGAAAGTATATACAACATGAAAGGCTACCTCCCCTATCTGGAAAAGCACGCCATGGACGTCTGCATGATAGACCTGCCCTGGAACGGATACATAGAATCGCGCCGCGTGGCTGCCCTGGCCGACATGTATGAGATGGTGACGGCGCCCCACAACTACTACAGCCACCTTTCAACCTTCATGAACGCTCATTTCTGTGCCTCCATACCCAACTTCAAGATTATGGAGACGGATGTCGACAGCGTGCCCTGGCGTGATGACATCACCACCGAGCTGCCGGATATAAGAGAGGGTTACATCTACCTGCCCAAAAAGCCGGGGATTGGGGTGGAACTCAACGAGAAGGAAATCGCCAGGCACCCGTGGCCTAAGTAAGTACCACGAACCATGTCTTGTTCAGGTTGTTACTTAAATTCCCCCTTTGAGAGAACGATTAGGACGATAAGTGTTATTGGAAATAATAGAGACAATGCATAGTAGGCTGCAATAATACCTGAGTTGCCCACATCGAAGCCGCCAAATGCTATTGGTGCTAACCAAATAATTGGAATTGTGGCGGCTGCGCCCGCAAATGCTAATCCCCATCTTCTGCAGAGTAAGGCACAGATACCTCCAACCATAGACACTATACCGGAAAAACCAGCGATGAAGGGTATCAGCCACTGCCATCCGAACGCAATTAGCTCCCACGTTTCCAATTGCCGTGGTGCCTCTAGATATAACAACGTGAAGATGTAAAAGGCAGAGGTAACCCCCCCAAACCCAGCCAGTATTTCAAATACCCCCGCTACTATTGGCATCCACTTCCTGCTCATGATACGCTCCCAGGTTTTTGGCTAGAATCGCTTACTTAGAGCTGCCTGACTGCTCCAGGCTCCTCAGCCAGCCCACCTCGTCCTTTTTTACGTCCAGAATTAGGAAGGTCTCGCTTTTCCTGATTCCCGGCACGCCGGCCAGGTAGTCCTTGACGAATTGGGTCAGCTCGCTGGAGGAGTGAAACCACGCACCGATAAACAGATCGTGGTTGCCGGTGCAGAGAGATACGTAGCGAACATTCGGGCAATTGGCCAGTGACTCGGAAATCTTATCGATTTGACCCAGTTCCACCTCAAGGGCAATGATGGCGATGATATTGTAGCCCAGTTTTGACGGATTCACGATTGCGGTGAAGGTGATGATGCCCTGTTCCTCGAGGTGCTGAATCCGCCGCCGGATCGTCGTTTCGCTTACGTTCAGTTTGCGGGATAGCTCCGCGCTGCTCTGCCGGGCATCCTTGGTCAGTTCCGCAATCAAACGAAGGTCCAGGTCATCCATGGCAGAAAATAGTATGGCACGAGATATCCCCGCTGTCAATTCATAAAATCAATAATATTTTCTACTTTTGAGCTTGGAAAAAGATATGAAATTGATGGTTCGCTGCTTTTAAACGACTTTGTTTCCCGTTTTGCCGAATTTATATATTTATATATTCAATTATGCTAATATTGGTCATATATTACGCGGCATATGCCCTTTTCCGCCACATCTTAGCCCTTGACCATAGAAATCACAGGGTTGATAATTATAGGCAGATAGCCTATTCCTTTTCAGAATGGCCGGTGAAAGGGGGGTGAAAATATGGTCACCTCTACTCAACTCAAGTCAAGCTATGTCGTCATTGATACGGAAAGGTGTAAAGGCTGCCAACTCTGCATTGCCTTCTGCCCCAAGGGAGTTTTAAAGCCCGCATCCCGCATCAACCGCATGGGTTATACGCCGGCCGAGGTCAACGAAGAGACCGCTCACGAATGCACCGGCTGCGGCATCTGCGCCCTGATGTGCCCGGACGTCGCCATTACCGTACATCGCCTCAATAAGGTGTGAGATTAAGTTGCCGTTTGACTTCTTTCGCTTTGGGGGTTTCCAATGTCTGAAAAGACTCTGATGGCAGGTAATATCGCCATTGCTGAAGGTGCCATTTTAGCCGGCTGCCAGGCTTATTTCGGCTACCCGATTACCCCCCAGAACGAGCTCCTCGAGCACATGTCAAAACGGATGCCTGAGGAGGGAAGGATTTTCCTGCAGACGGAAAGCGAGCTGGCCGCTATTAACATGGTATATGGCGCTGCGGCGTCCGGCTGTCGCGCCATGACTTCCACCTCCAGCCCCGGATTCAGCCTGCAGCAGGAAGGTATCTCCTACATGGCCGGCGCCGAAATCCCGGCGGTAGTGGTGAACGTGATGCGCGGTGGTCCCGGTTTGGGCACCATCGGCGGGGCACAGGGCGACTATTTTCAGGCCACCAAAGGTGGAGGCCACGGCGATTACCACGTGATTACTCTGGCACCGGCCTCGGTACAGGAGATGATGGACCTCACCATGCTCGCTTTTGAACTCGCCGATAAATACCGCAATCCGGTGGTTATGCTGCCGGACGGCTTCCTCGGCCAGGCCATCGAGCCGGTAACTATGCGCGAACCGGTCACGGAGGTGCCCGAGAAACCCTGGGCCATCACCGGCGCGGTTGGTCGGCCCAAGAACATAATCAATTCCTTTGCCATGGACCCGGTTAATTACCGCCCCCGGGTCGAGCTTTTACGCCATAAGTTCGAGAGAATAAGACAGGGCGAAGTCCGCTACGAAGGTATCCACCTCGACGATGCGGAACTGGTCATCGTCGCCTACGGCAGTGCTTTTCGTTCGGCAATGACGGCCATGAAAATGGCCCGCGAGGAAGGATTAAAAGTCGGCATATTCCGCCCCATCACCCTTTTCCCCTTCCCCGTTAAACCCCTGTCCGATTTATCACAGAATGGCAATCGTTTCCTGGTGGCGGAGCTGAGCCTCGGCCAGCTCATCGAAGATGTCAGGCTTTCGGTTAGTGCGGATTCCCAGGTGGCACTGGCCAATCAGTTCGGCGGCGTGCCCATCTCCCCCGACGAGATACTGGAAGCCGTTGAAAGAATCATGAAGTAACAGGTTAAGGTTGAAATGGCCCGGTTAGACGATAAAGAATTAGAGACAATACGATATCAGCGGCCGGAATCAATGGAGGAACATCCCTTCCATTTCTGCCCCGGCTGCGGTCACGGTATTGTTTTCCGTCTTGTCGCCGAGGTAATTGATGAGCTGAAAATCAGAGAAAGGGCGATATGCGTGGCCTCAATCGGCTGCTCGGTCAACTCTTACGAATTTTTCAAATTCGACGGCCTTGAGTCGGCCCACGGGCGTGCTCCCGCCGTGGCCACCGCCATCAAACGATGCCATCCCCACCTCATCCCCTTCACCTACCAGGGCGACGGCGACCTGGCCGCAATCGGCACCGCCGAAATCGTACACGCCTGCGCCCGCGGTGAAAACATCACCACTATCTTCGTCAATAACGCTATCTACGGCATGACCGGAGGCCAGATGGCCCCCACCACGCTCCTCGGTATGTACTCGACCTCAACACCAGACGGGCGAAAATCACCCCTTGCCGGCTACCCCATCCGCGTCTGTGAGATGCTGTCGACACTGGAAGGCACGGCATATATAGCCCGCGTTGCCGTGCACAGTCCGGCTGCGGTCAGAAAAGCCAAGCAGGCGATAAAGCTCGCTTTCCGTACTCAGCTTGCCGGCTTGGGAATGTCACTGGTCGAGGTGCTGTCTCCCTGCCCGACCAACTGGCGGGTGGAGCCCGTTAAGGCCATGGACTGGCTTGCGGAAAACATGCTTCCCCACTACCCGCTTGGAGAATATAAGGTGATTGAAGCCGTTGCGGCATTGAAAAAAGAGGTCGGCCATGCATGAGGAAATTTCCATAGGCGGTTTTGGTGGACAGGGGGTGCTGTTCATCGGGCGGCTGCTCACCGAGGCCGCTTTCAGAGAAGCGCGCGAAGTGGTATACATGCCCGCGTACGGGGCTGAGAAAAGGGGAGGCACCGTCTGGTGCAACGTTACCATCTCAGATGAACGCATCGGCGCTCTGTTTATTTCCCGGCCCACCGTCGCCGTGGCCATGAGTTCGGCTTCCCTGGCCAGGTTCGAACAGACCACCAAGTCGGGCGGACTGCTCGTGGTTAACCAGACACTGGTACCGGAAACAGTTGGGCGGAACGATATCGCTGTAGTCTACGTTCCAGCAAACGACCTGGCGGCAGAGGCCGGGGACAGCGGCATTGGCAATCTGGTGGTCCTCGGCGCGCTGCTTGCTTATCGTCCGGTCGTCTCTCTGAATAGCATTCACAAGATTATGGAGGAGACGCTTGCCAAGAAACAGAAGTTATTGAATATGAATCGGAAAGCACTGGAGAGCGGCTACAGCTGGACACAGACGGAATACGCGGGCCAGATACCGGGCCTGAAGAGCGGTGGATTACCATGTTCGATGAGAAGACACTGACCGATGCCCGCCAGGGGATGAAAAAATGGGAGGCTGAGGTTATTAAATCAGCCCCTGACCTGGCGGCAAAAAAACGGCTCTCCACCATTTCCGACCTGCTGGTAAACCCGATATACACTCCGGAAGATATTCGTAACCTGGGCTTCGAGCGTGATATCGGCTATCCCGGATTTTTTCCGTTCACCCGCGGCTGTCAGGCCACCGGCTACCGTGGTCGGGTCTGGACATTCCGCATGTTCTCCGGACTGGGCAACGCCGAGGATACTAACCGGAGATGGCACCAGCTCCTAAAAGAGGGCGAGACCGGCCTGAGCACCGCCTTCGATTTCCCCACCCTGATGGGCTACGATTCCGATTCTCCAAAGGCCAGAGCCGAGGTCGGCAAGTGCGGGGTGGCCATCGATACCCTGACCGATTTTGAAATTCTAACCAGGGATATCCCGTTGGGTGAAGTGACCACCTCCATGACCATCAACCCGCCCGCCAGTGCGCTCTGGGCAATGTACCTGGTAGCCGCCGAGAAGCAGGGGGTGAGCTGGGACAGGGTGGGCGGTACCATTCAAAACGACATGCTCAAAGAGTTCATCGCCCAGAAAACTTTTATGTGTCCGCCGGAACCGTCGATAAGGCTTATCAGCGACACCATCGAGTTCGGCACCAAATATGTGCCCCGCTGGAACACCATCAGCATCAGCGGCTACCATATCCGCGAGGCCGGTGCCACCGCCGTGCAGGAATTAGCCTTTACTCTGGCGGATGGGATTGCCTATGTTCAGGATGTCATCGAGCGTAAGAAACTTGACGTTGACGCTTTTGCGCCGAGGTTGTCTTTCTTTTTCGACTCTCACATGGACTTTTTTGAGGAAATCGCCAAGTTCCGGGCGGCGCGGCGGATGTGGGCCCAAATCATGAAGGACAGGTTCAAGGCCAAAAACTCCCGATCCTGGTGGCTGAGGTTCCACACCCAGACGGCCGGCTGCTCGCTGACGCACCAGCAACCACATAATAACATCATCCGCACCACCACCGAGGCGCTGGCGGCTGTCCTGGGCGGAACGCAGTCGCTGCATACCAATTCCTTCGACGAAGAATATGCCCTGCCCACGGAATTCGCCGCCACCATTGCCCTCCGCACCCAGCAGATACTGGCCGAGGAGACCGGCGTGGTCAATACCATCGACCCTCTGGCCGGTTCCTATTATATGGAGGCACTGACCCGCCAGATAGAAGATGAAGCCTGGAAATACATCAAACGAATCGATGATATGGGCGGTATGCTGGCGGCAATTGACCGTGGATTTCCACAGCGGGAGATTGCCAATGCCGCCTACAGGTTTAAACAGCAGGTGGATGCTCAGGAAAAGCTAATCGTGGGCGTTAATAAATACCTGGCCGAAGAGGAAACCCCGATTGAGATACTGAAGATTGACGAAAAGGTTGAAGCAGAACAGGTCAAAAGGCTGAAGAAAATAAAGAGAAGCCGGGACAGCCGGGCGGTGGCGCAAACCCTCAATGACCTCCGTGCCTCCTGCCGGAGCGATAAAAACGTCATGCCCTGTGTTATCGAAGCGGTCAGGGCTTATGCCACCGAGCAGGAAATCTGTGATGTCTACCGCGAGGTCTTCGGTGAGTACCACGATCCCGGTTTCTTCTAATTTGGAAAGGACAATGGAAAGAAAATTACGGGTGCTGGTTGCCAAGCCCGGCCTTGATGGCCATGACCGCGGCGCCAGGATTATCGCCCGCGGCTTCCGTGACGCGGGATTTGAAGTCATCTACACCGGCGTGCACCAGACCCCGGAGCAGATTGCAAGCGCCGCGATTCAGGAGGATGTTGACCTGGTCGGTTTAAGCTGCCTTTCCGGGGCGCACCTGTACCTGTTTTCCGAGGTAGTCAGACAGCTGAAGGCCAGCGGTGCCGGCGATATCACCGTCATCGGCGGCGGTATCATTCCGGAGGAAGATATTCCCAGATTAAAGGAAGCCGGCATCAGGCGCGTATTCCTGCCGGGTACCCCGATTGCTGAAATCGTCGACTGGACACGGAAAAACATACGGCCGGAAAGCCGTTCCCATACCTCATCCTGAAAGGCGGTGAAACCGTAAAGGCCAGGCCATCTATCCTCCCCGAATGCCTCTGCTGCTGTCATTCGCCGTCCAAGACCAGTTTATGGTATAACTATTCTGAAATCATTTTTTCAGACTTTACCGCTGCCAAATTTTCGATTGCTTGTCTTTAAAAAGTTACCGAACCCGCCACAGGTCTATTAATATGCCGGTAAAAGGGGGAAACAAACAATGAACGCATGGGAAGCAATGGTCAATATGCTTAAGGCTGAGGGAATCGAATATATCTTCGGTATAGGAGATTCCGGCTTGCAGCTCTATGCGGAGAAGATTGAAGGCATAAGAAACGTAAACCTGCGCTATGAGGGGTCGGCGCCGTTCATGGCCATGGCCTATGCCAGGCTGAGCGGGAGGCCTGGCGTTTGCACTGCCAGCATTGGACCCGGAACGGCAAACCTGCTTCCCGGCGTCTTAGAGGCATATTCCGGCTGCTCACCCCTGGTGATAATCAATGCCGCCAGCTCGCAGAAAACGTATGGCATGGGGGAGTTCCAGGAATCCGACCAGCTAGCCCAGATGAAGCCCATAACCAAATGGAGCGCCCGCATCCCTTACACCGAGAGAATACCGTGGTTTGTGCGCCGGGCTTTTTCCATAGCTGTCAACGGGCAGCCAGGGCCTGTTTTCCTGGAGATGCCTTATGATGTTAGCGGGAAAACGCGCTGGGAACTGCACGATATAGGAAATCCCCAGTATGTGCCGGCAAAGAAGATTCGCACCGGAGGTGACCTCGAGCTAATAAATGAAGCGGTTAAGCTTCTTACAAAGGCGGAAAGACCGGTGGCGATTTCCGGAAACGGAACAGTGCTGGCAGAAGCAGCCGAGGAATTCAAGCAGTTTATCGAGTCGCTGGGCATACCTTTTCTTACTACGCCAGGCGGAAGAGGTATTCTGCCTGAAACCCACCCGCTGGCCCTCGGCTTATGCGGTTACTACCGTACCAAAGTTGGGAAAGAAGTCTATTCCGATGCCGACCTGGTATTCACGGTTGGCACAAGAAATGAAAGTTACGAGACCCACCAGTGGCGCGACTTTCCCGAGGGAGCCAAGTTCATTCAGGTTGATATTTCACCAGAGGAGATAGGGAAGAACTGGATGCCTGATGTCGGCATTGTTGGCGACGCCAAACTTGTCTTGAGACAGCTTACCTACGCCGTTCAAGACGGTAGTCCGACAGGCAAAGGTTTCCGTGAAATGCCCAGGGTGAAGGAAGTTCTTAAAGCAAAAGAGGAGTTCAGGAAAGAGGTCGAGGCGGAGTGCATGGTAGATGAGACCCCAATACCGGCAAAGCGCGCCGTATATGAATTGAGCCGCGTCTTTGGCCGGAACACCGTCCTGGTCAGTGAGAACGGTTCGCAGGACTGCTGGTCATATTGCTGGCCGTATTACGAGGTACAGGACGGCTCGGAATGCGTGCCGGTTGCCGAGCAGACCTGCATGGGCATGGGCGTTGTCGGTGCCATTGCTGCCAAATTGACCAAACCGGAGAAAAATGTGGTCTGTGTCACCGGCGATGGCGCCTTCCAGATGTACATGAAAGAGTTGCCAACGGCAGCTCAGTATAAGGCAGGGTGTACATGGCTGGTTTTGAACAACTCCGCGCTTGGCTGGGTCAAGCATCATCAAATGACTGCGGCAGGCTGGAATACCAGCACCTTCCAGGTGCAGCCCGATTTCGTCAAATGGGCGGAGGCATGCCAGTGCTTGGGCAGGAGAGTGGAGAAAGCATCTGAGATTAAACCAGCCCTGGAAGAGGCCCTGAAGGCGAATAAAGACGGAAAGCCCGCGGTCATTGATGTGGCAGTTGGGCTTGATATGTCTCACTTCCAGCGAGCCGCGTGAAACGCTCGCAGAGCAAGGTAAAATATCCAGCTGAAAGAAGGGGGAGGGGATATGACCACAATCGCACTTATGGGGGCCGGCGGGCAGATGGGAATGCGGATTGCCTGTAAACTGAAAGGCCGCTCTGACTACAATACGCTCTACGTGGAAATCGGCGAGGAGGGAAAGAAAAATCTTGCCGGTCTGGGCCTTTCTGTAATTCCTCAAGATAAGGCAATCGAACAGGCCGATGTGGTCATACTGGCCGTACCCGACCGCCTGATTGGCCCGATTTGCAGCGACATCGTCCCCAAAATAAAAAGCGGCACCATGATTATGGGGCTCGACCCGGCGGCGGGGTATGCCGGAATGCTCCCCGACCGTAAGGATATCACTTACTTCATCACACACCCCTGCCATGCCCCCATGTTCGGTGACGAGACCGACCCTGAAGCCCAGCAGGACTTCTTCGGCGGCGACAAGGCAAAGCAGAGCATCGTTTGCGCCTTACACCAGGGACCGGAGGAAGACTATGCCAAGGGAGAGGCGATTGCCCGGGTGATTTATGCTCCCGTACTTCATTCTTACCGGGTCACCACGGAGCAGATGGCGATTCTCGAGCCGGCACTCGTTGAGACCCTAGGGCTTACCTGCGTTTACGTCATGAAAGAGGCCATGGATGAAGCGGTCAGGATGGGTGTGCCAGAGACAGTGGCGCGCGATTTTCTGTTTAGCCACCTCCGCTGTATGATGGGTGAGGTCTTTCTCTTGGAGGGTTCCACGCTCTCTGAAGGCGCCAAACTCGCTGTAGCCGAGGCGAAAAAACAAATATTCCAGCCCGGCTGGATGAATATCATGAAAATCGAGAGCATCAAGGAGAGTGTGCGGAAGATCACTCATGCTTCCGGCCCCTATACGACGCGTTTTCAGCACTCGGAGTAGAAATTTGATGATACAATTATTCAGCCATGCTTTTTAACCGGAAATCCACCAGGATATTCTACGGGTGGTGGATAGTCGGGGCTGCCTTCCTCATCGCGATGTACTGCGGTGGCGTCGTCTTCTACGGTTTTACCGCTATCTTTGAACCAATCGCCAATGACATGGGCTGGAGCTATGCGCAGATTTCCCTGGCGGCTTCATTGCGCGGCCTTGAGCTCGGCCTGCTGGCACCGCTCACCGGCATATTGACCGACCGACTGGGCCCACGCCGCCTCATTTTCGCTGGGGCGATTATTACGGCCCTGGGGCTTTTCCTTCTCAGCCGGACCACATCGCTGGCCACGTTTTACGGTGCCTTCGCCCTCATCGCCATAGGCATGAGCGCCACCACTCTCACCGTGCTGATGACCGCCGTCGCCAGCTGGTTCCGCTTAAAGGTGGGCATCGCCTGCGGTATCGCCATGTCCGGTTTTGGCTTCAGCGGCCTGCTTGTGCCCCTGATTGTTAAACTCATTGACATCTTTGATTGGCGGATGACCATATCCATTCTGGCCGCTGGTGTGCTGGCCATAGTCCTTCCGCTCTCCTTTGTTTTTCGGCACCGACCCGAACAGTACGGTTACCAGCCCGATGGCCTTGAAGAAGCTTCTTCACCGTTATCCAACACCTCCACTGCTACACAGTCCCCCAAATCGAACTTCAGAGTAACGCAGGTGCTTAGAAGCGTCACGTTCTGGCGCATTGCCATGACCTTCATGGTCCACGTTATACTGATAAGCAGCGTTATCACCCACATTATGCCGTACCTGAGCAGCATTGGTATGGACAGGACCAGGGCTGGCTTCGTGGCCATGATATTACCGATATTGAGCGTCGGGGGGCGTCTGGGCTTCGGCTGGCTGGCGGACAGGTCGGACCGGCGACGGGTGGCGTCCATTGCCTTTGGCCTGATTACCATCGGTTTGTTCTGTTTCGGTTCCGCCCCCAGTGCCGGTCTTTGGCTGCTGGTTCCCTTTCTCTTCCTTTTCGGTGTCGGCTACGGCGGCTCTACCGGTATAAGGCCTTCCTTAGTAGTCGAGTACTTCGGCCGTGCTAATTTTGGGAGTATCTTTGGCTTTATCGTCGGTATCAACGCCCTGGGCGGTATCGTCGGGCCGTTCCTGGCGGGATGGGTATTCGATACCTGGGGCAGCTACCAGGGAGTCTGGCTCGCCTCTTCTGGACTCGCGGTTGCCGCGGTATTGCTGATTTACAATGTTTCACCGGTTAAAATAATCCCTGAATCTGATACCAGAGATTGAGAAGGAGGTATTCAATGACAGCAAGAGGGGCATTGAGACTTTCGGAAAAGGACAACGTGGCCACGCTTCTTGAGGATGCAGCGCCCGGAACCGGGGTGCTGATTCACCTCGGCAAAGAGACCGGTACCGTTAACGCCAGAGAAAGCATACCTTTCGGTTTCAAAATCGCCGTGACTGACATTGCCAGAGGCGCCGCTATCATCAAGTACGGCGAACCTATCGGCATCGCCTCGCGCGACATCAAAAAGGGAGAGATGGTCCATATCCACAACCTGGAAGGCGCACGGGGCAGAGGAGACTTAACAAAAGGAGACGTCAAATGAATTTCTCAGGATATGCAAGGCCGGATGGCTCGGCTGGGACCCGCAATTATGTCCTTATAATCCCCTGGGGATTCCTGCCCGCCAAAATATGCGACATCGTTGACGGAACGAAAACAATTCTGAGCCCGGATTACGGCGGCGGCCGTACCAGCCGCGACCGTGAGACCATCGCGCGCACCCTGATAGGACTGGGGCGGAATCCAAATGTTGCCTCAGTTATTATCCATACGCTAAGCCCGGGTGCGGGATACCCGGAACTAAAGCCGGCTCGCCTCGCTGAGGAGATAGCCAAGTCGGGGAAGCGTGTGGAGATACTCGATGTGGCCAAAGAAGGGAGCACGTTCCGAGCTCTGGAGAAAGGAGTCCAGCTGGCAAGGGAGATGGTACTGGAGGCCTCCCGCCTCAGACGGCAGCCCTTCGATTTGAGCAATCTGGCCGTTGGTGTGAAATGCGGTCACTCGGATACGACCTCCGGCATTGCCGGCAACCCGGTCATTGGCAACCTCTTCGACCGCATTATCGATGGCGGTGGTACCGCCTTCTTCGGTGAGACCACGGAAATTATCGGCGCGGAACACATACTGGCCAAACGCGGCGTTAACGAAAACGTCTCCCGGCGCATCCTCGATGCCGCTGCCGAGACCGAGGCCATCGCCAAATCCACCGGCGAGGACATTCGCACCGTTAACCCGGTGCCTTCCAACATCGCCGGAGGCATATCCTCACTGGAAGAGAAGTCGCTGGGCGCCATCCACAAGTCGGGGTCAGCACCGATACAGGGTGTGCTCAAGTACGGAGAAAGGCCGGAAGGAAAGGGCCTGTACTTTGTGGACAACTGGATGAGCATGGGCTCCATCTTCGCCGGCTACGCTGCCTCCGGGGCGCAGCTGGTCATCTTTCAACTGGGAGGCGGGGGAGTGGTGGGCAATGACCTGCTGCATACTTCAACTGCCGTCATCGCCCCGCTCCTGTGGACGACGGCCAATCCCAAGACGCTGGCCATGGCACCAACCAGCATTGACTTCTACTCCGGCACGGTCATCGAAGGCGAGGATACGATTGAAGAAGCTGGTAAAAAGCTCCTGCAGGTAGTGCTGGACATCGCCTCCGGCACCATGACCAAAGTGGAGACCCTGCGCCACACCGACCCGACCCAGATTTATCTGAGGGACCCGTGTTTTTAATACCTGTCGCTTTTTCCTGACTTTATATCCCTGCCAACATCCTGTAAACTAGGAAGCAAAATCGATGGAGGACGGATTAAATGAGTGACCAACAGGTCGGCGGCTATGCCGGCAAGATTTTAAGAGTCAATTTGTCTGATAACAGTACCGCTGTGGAAACACCCGATGCCCCATTCCTTCGAAAATACCTCGGCGGTGCCAGCTTGGGCACCTATTTTCTGTGGAAGGAACTGGAGCCGGGGGTCGATGCCCTCGGGCCGGATAACAAGTTGATCTTCGCTGCAGGACCACTGACCGGGATACCGCTACCCGGCAGCGGTCGCAACTGCATCGTCGCCAAATCGCCACTGACCGGCGGCATCGCCAAGTCGGAAGTCGGTGAATTCTGGGGCGCGGAAATGAAACGCGCCGGCTATGATGCCATTATCGTCGAAGGAAAAGCAGAGAAACCGGTCTACCTCTGTGTCAATGATGGCGAGGTATCCATCAGAGACGCGGGACATCTCTGGGGCAAAAATACCAAAGAAGCGCAGCAGATGGTCAGAGCCAAGCTTGGTGACGACAAGATACGATTGGCCCTCATCGGTCCGGCGGGAGAAAACCTGGTGCGCTATGCCTGTGTTATGAACGGGCTCTACGACGCCGCGGGGCGGGGTGGCACCGGGGCCGTGATGGGCTCGAAGAACCTCAAGGCAATTGCCGTCAGGGGACATCAGTCACCGGCAATGGTAAGCTCCAGACCGATACCGGAACTGAGAAAATGGTTGAAAGAAAACTGGGAAACGTTACGGGGTTTCTGGGAATACGGCACTGGCATCGGCATGGATGGTTTTGAAGCCGTCGGCAACCTGCCGGTGAGAAATTTTCGGGATGGTCTATTCCCTTCGGTAAAGAAGATTGACGCACCCGCCGTTATGAATAACATCGGTATCAAAATGGACGCCTGCTTTGCCTGCACCGTCCGCTGCAAGAAGGTGGTCCAGGTAAAGAAACCTTACGTTGTCGACCCCGCCTACGGAGGGCCGGAGTATGAGACCCTGGCTTCAATCGGTTCCAACTGCGGCATCGATAACCTCGAGGCCATTGCCAAGGGCAACGAACTCTGCAATGCTTACTCCCTGGACACCATTTCCATCGGTGAAGTCATCGCCTTTGCCATGGAATGCTTTGAGAACGGCCTGCTCAGCACGGCAGATACCGGCGGTATTGAACTGAGGTTTGGCAGCACGGAGGCGATGTTGAAGCTTATCGAGATGATTGCTCGACGCGAGGGCATTGGCGATTTGCTGGCCGAGGGCGTTGCCCGTGCCGCGCAGAGAATCGGCAAAGGGGCGGAAGCTTATGCCATTCATGTAAAAGGGCTGGAGGCCGGCATGCACGAGCCGAGGGTCAAGCTCGGCCTCGGCCTTGGCTTCATGGTCAATCCTCATGGTGCCGACCACTGCTGCAACCTGCACGATACTATGTATACCAATGTCGCCGACTGGCGAGGCAAAGAGATGGCGCATTTGGGTATGCCCGGCCCGTTTCCGGCCGACGATATCGGCCCACGCAAGGTAGCACTATTCCGTTTTGTACAGTCAAAACTCATCGTCTTCGACTCACTGGTGGTCTGTCAGTTTTTGCCCTATTCTTATGAGCAAATAAACGGCCTTCTATCGGCGGTGACCGGATGGGATACCAGCGTCAATGAGTTGATGCGTATCGCGGAAAGGACGCTTACCATGGCCAGGCTGTTCAACCTTCGTGAGGGACTTACCGCCGCCGACGATAAGTTACCGCAGCGCTTCTTCCAGCCGAAAACTGATGGCGTGCTGGCCGATAAAGCGCTGGACCCGGAGAAAATGGAACTGGCCAGGAGATATTACTATACTTTGATGGGCTGGGACGAAGAAACCGGCGTTCCCAGGCCGGAAAAAGTGGAGGAGCTGGAAATCTCTTAATCGGTTACTGATAGCGGCCACCGGTGTCAGCCGCTGAGCAGGATTTCGTGCACCTTACCGGCGAAGTCCTCGCTTTCAGCGTCGTCGGTAATAATCTGAATCTGTTCCGGGGAGCTTACTCCCAACCCCAGCTCCACTGCCCGGGCAATCTGGTCCTGCCCGAAGATAGGGCCTTTACTGACCTCCGGCGTCGTGCCGAAAAATCGCAGGATGGCCACACCCACCGCGTCTATAGCCACCCGGTCGCTGCCGGCCAGTATTACATCAGCATTCACCCGTGTACCCTTATCGGGTCCACCATCTACGAAGGCCTCCACCCCATCCAGCACGACCAGGTCCGGATTATAGGCGGTATTTATTTCGGCTATCATCTGCCGCTGGTAGCGCGAGCTGTGCAGCTCGCCCATATAGGGATATCCGGTACGGGGCACCAGCCCCACAGAATTCTTCAGCGACAGGGTAAAGTGGCCGCCATAGGCATGTGTTTTGAGACAGCAGGTCTGGACAATCGTTTCCGCTTCCAGATAGGCCCGGGCAAAGAGGAAACCGTCCTGCCAGTGGCTGTCACTCGGCTTAACATGAACCCACCCCTCGGGCCCGAGTTCCTGAAGGTTGACCACCTCAATTCCCAGTTCCTTGGCCAGCGGGAAGATACCTTTCTTCTCCATCACATCACGGGTATTGGGCGGGCCGCTGCGTTCGGCCAGAGTTATGCTGCTGGCCCCCATTTCCTGCAGGTCCAGGACCAGAGCGCGCAGGGTATCGTTGTGCGTTGAGCCTGGAGCAGGGTCGGCGGTGTTGAAGTTCGGTTTGAGGGTTACTGCCTTGCCCTTCACCGGATTGGTCTCAAGCAGCGCAATTCCTCTCCGTACTCCTTCCACTCGGTTTTGAGTGCGCACCAGGCTTACTCTGGTTAAACTATCTGTATTGGTCATTGTCGACTCCTTTGCTGCCGCCGGAACGGTCGTCTTTTTTGTCGGCTCCGCCTTTCTCAAGCAGGCCGGAAGAAACGATGCTATCAGTGCCAGCCCACCCATCAAGGCCAGCTCTTTTAAAAACTCTCTTCTGCCCAGTTTTTTGAGCCGTGCCTGACCTTTGGATTCGTGATACGATAACATCTCGCCTCCCGTTGGTCATCCCATGTTTTCCAGGTCAAACACAGCACACCGGTATCATTTTCATATTAAGTGCCGCCTAATCTGCCTGTCAAGGACGCTTTGAATTTTTTGTTATCCGAGGGTAAACTGGTAGCGAGATTCGTGACATTCACTTTTTCAAGCATCGGCGAATATAATAACATGTCGATTTCTTAATTATGAAGTGAAATCATCTTGACCTGGTAACAGATTTTTCAAAACGCGGAGCAAAGGAGAATATGAAATGGCGAGAGCTCTGGAAGGTATACGCATCATTGATTTAACCCACGTTTTGGCCGGAGCCATGGCGACCATGATACTTGCCGACCTCGGTGCCGAGGTTATCCACGTTGAGCCACCGTATGGTGACGATGCCCGAGAATTCGGTCCTTTCGCCGGCGAGGCCGGCAAGAACCGCAGCGCCTATTTCGTCAGCCTTAACCGAAACAAAAAAAGCATGGTCCTGAACTTGAAGCACGAAAAGGGAAAACAAATCCTCCGTAAGCTTATCAAGATTTCCGATGTTATCATTGAAAACTATCGCCCCACCACCCTGCCGGAACTGGGATTCGGCTGGGCAGAGATTCAAAAAATAAACCCGGCCATCATCTATGCTTCCATATCCGGGTTCGGCCACGATACGCCGCCGGAATACCGTTCCCGTCCGGCCTATGACATTATCGCGCAGGCGTACAGCGGGTTCATGAGCATCACCGGCCCCGAAGACGGCGCCCCGTGCCGGGCTGGTGCATCGATAGGAGACATTTTCTCCGGCCACCAGGCAGCCATCGGCATACTCGCCGCCCTGATGCACCGTGAAAAAACCGGCCGGGGCCAGCGCTATGACGGCTCAATGCTGGATGGTCTGTTCTTCGTTCTGGAAAACGCCGTTGCCCAGTACACGGTTGGCCACCAGATTCCCAAGCCGCTCGGTTCCGCCCACCCCAGTATCGCTCCCTTTCAGACCGTATCCACCAGAGATGGCTGGATGGTCATTGCCATCGGCAACGATAATATCTGGAAACGGTTCTGTACGGCGATTGGTCGGGAGGATTTGAGCACGCAACCCGAATTCGAGACCAATTCGCTGCGCTCCAAGAACAGAAAAGCACTGATTGAAATCGTGGAAAGGGAAATGAGGAAAAAAACCACCCGTGCCTGGAGCAAGATTCTGGAAAGGGAATCAATTCCCCACTCCCCCATAAACAATATCAGGCAGGTCTGCGAGGACCCCTGTATTCAATACCGGAATATGCTGGTGGAAATAGAACAGCCTCAGATAGGCAGGGTAAAGATCGCCGGTTCACCGTTTCATCTTTCAGAAACGCCGGGAGAGGTTTATGCACCGGCCCCTCTGCTGGGAGAGCACACCGGGGAAATCCTGAAAAACCTTCTCGACTATTCCGACGAGGACATCGCCCATTTGAAGGATGATGGCGTGATTAATCACGGGTGAGTCCTGACCCGAGCTTATCCCCCCGATGACAATGTCAAGTGTTATCATTATAATATTGTAATAAATATATAAAATTATTACATTAATTTTATTAAATGGAGGGCAAAATGAAACGGAAAAAGATTAGGCTGCTGGTTGTCCTGCTTATAATCGTGGCCACTGGTGTGGGACTCTGGTGGGGTTTTGGCCGTTCTGCGGCAGAATCTCCCGGTGAAATTCTGACTTCAGGTTTTATCGAAGCCAGAGACGTTTCCATTGCCGCCGAGACCGGCGGTCGCATTGCCGAAATCACGGTCGACGAAGGCGACCAAATCGCGTCCGGCGCCACCCTTGTCATACTGGACGATTCACTGCTTACCGCCCAGAAAAGACAGGCGGAAGCCAACGTAAATCTGGCCCGTGCCTATCTGCAACAGGCCTTAATAGCACGGGACGGCGCGGAAAAGGCCTGGGAAAACGCCCTCGAGGTGCAGCGCAATCCCATGGAGCTGGAATCAAGAATTATTACCGCGGAAGGTGAGCTGGCGCTGGCCGAACTGAACCTGGCAAAAGCCGAGGAACTTGAAACGGAGTGGAACCTGGCCGTGGCTGAAATCCAGCTCGATACTGCTCAGAAGCTTCTGGAAAATTTCGAGAAGGCAGAACATACCGTGGGCATGGGCTCCCAGTATGACCGCATGGCAAAAACCATTCCCGCGGCCGGTGAACTGGCTATCGCTGAGCTCAATCTTGACTATCAGACGGAATTAATCGATTACTTCATCATTCCAGCGGCTGAACTCCGCGTGGCAACCGCACAGAAAGCGCTCCAGAACCTGCTGGCCATCAGGGATAACCCCCAGGAACTCAACACGGCGGTGGACAATACCTATACTGCCTACCAGGCGGCTGTGGCCGCCACGGAAGCCGCCGAGCTACAGGTCGAGCAGGTTGAAGCTTCCCTCAACGTAATCAATGTACAGCTTGACAAGCTTACCGTGGCCTCGCCTGTATCCGGTGTGGTCGTCTCACGCCATGCGGAAGCAGGAGAAATCGCCCAGCCGGGCTTTCCGATACTGACCGTAACCGGACTGGACGAAGTAACGCTGACCGCCTATGTTCCAGAACGCAAAATCGGTCTGGTCAAGCTGGGACAGGAAGTGCAGGTATCCGTTGACTCCTATCCCGACGAGTATTTTCCCGGCACCATTGTCTACATATCCCCGAATGCGCTGTTTACCCCCAAGAATATCCAGTTGAAAGAAGAACGTGAGAAGATGGTCTTTGCCGTCAAAATCAGCCTGGCCAATCCAGAACAGAAACTGAAGTCGGGTATGCCCGCAGATGCGCGAATACTGACCGATGCTGAAGGTAAATAAACATGAATACCCCGGCTATTGAGGCCCGCGGGCTTCAGAAGAAATATGATAACGTTCTCGCCGTTAGCGGCCTTGACCTGCGCATCGAGCGCGGGGAGATGTTCGGCCTCGTGGGCGCCGATGGCGCCGGCAAGACAACGACCATCCGCATGCTCTGCACTCTTGTTTTGCCCTCCGCCGGTGAAGCCCGGGTCCTCGGTATGGACACGGTGAGGGATACGGCCGGCATCAAGGAAAAAATCGGCTATGTCGCAGAACGTTTCAACCTTTACCCTACCCTGACGGTAGAGGAAAACCTGTCTTTTTTCGCCAGGCTGCGTAATATACCTGCTGAAGTGAGCGAAGAACGGATGAAAGAGCTGCTTCATTTCTGCCGTCTGGAACCGTTCCGCAAAAGGCATGCCGAGCACCTTTCCGGCGGAATGCAGAAGAAGCTGGCGCTGGCCTGCAGCCTGATCCATGAGCCCGAGGTCATTTTCCTCGATGAGCCCACCACCGGTGTTGACCCGGTCTCCCGGCGCGACTTCTGGCGTATTATCGCCAGCTTCCTGGCCAGGGGCATTACCGTGCTGGTATCGACCCCCTATCTGGATGAAGCGGAACGTTTTAACCGCATCGCCTTCATGCACAAAGGTCAGATAACCGCCTGCGATACACCGCAGAACCTGAAAGCCCGGTTTCCCGGTGAGTTGCTGGAGATAAGGACCTCACAGGTCAACAAGGTCGTCACCGTTTTGCCACAGGCACCGTTCGTGCAATCGGCACAGATATTTGGCGACACCGTCCATGTCATGGTCGACCGAGCGGAAGAACGCCGCGCCGAAATCAACCGTTTGCTGAAGGAACAATCCATTCCGGTTACTGACCTGCGACTTATTTCCGCGGGACTTGAAGACATCTTTGTCACCCAGCTTGCCGGGCTTGAGGACAGGTTGACAAGCTGGAGCGCCGCGGAAAATTCGGTGGATTTTGTGGCCAAAGAAAGCAGCCCGAGCGAAGACGCTATCCAGGTAAATGACCTTAGCAAAAACTTCGGTGATTTTACCGCCGTCGACCGTGTGAGCTTTAACGTCAGGAGCGGCGAAATCTTCGGCCTCCTCGGCCCCAATGGTTCCGGAAAGACCACCACCATCCGCATGATTACCGGCCTTCTGGCACCGACAGCAGGTAATACCTACGTCATGGGTGAAGATATGTCGGTAATGGCGGATATTGTACAGGCAAGAATCGGTTATATGTCGCAGAAGTTCTCGCTCTTTAACGACCTCACCGTGGAGGAGAACATTAATTTTTACGGTAATCTGTATTCGTTGCCGGCGTCTTTGCTCAAAGAAAGGAAAGAATGGGTGCTCAACATGGCCGGACTTCGCGGCAAGGAGAAGGCAATGGCCGCCGAGCTCGCCGGCGGCTGGAAACAGCGTCTTGCCCTGGGCTGCACCATCATCCACAGCCCCGAGGTGGTTTTCCTGGACGAACCGACGGCCGGGGTCGACCCGCTATCCCGCCGTGCGTTCTGGGAACTGATTCAGGAACTATCCACACGCGGCACGACCATATTCATCACCACCCATTACATGGATGAGGCCGAGCACTGTCACCGGCTGGGCCTGATGTATCAGGGCAGTCTCATCGCCTTGGGCAGTCCCCACCAGCTGAAAACGGAGCAGGTAAAAGGCGAACTTCTTGAGGTCGCCAGCTCAGACTACGCCCGGTCGCTGGCGCTGCTTTCGGCAGACCCCCGCTATCATCAGGTAAGCCTGTTCGGCAGCGCCATACACGTTGTTGTTGACGAGGCCAGAATAGCCTCACCGAAAATCAAACGGCTTCTGGAGTCCGGCGGGGTTACCTTACACGGTATCAACCGCATTCCATTCTCGATGGAGGATTTGTTTATCTCACTGATGGAAGCACAGGAAATGAACCACTCCGCTTCGTTGGCGCAGAAAGGAGACTGATATGTGGCAGCGAATGATAAGCATCATAGTCAAGGAATTTATCCAGCTCAGGCGTGACCGGCGCTCCATGGCCATGGTGTTTGCCCTGCCCATAATACAGATGTGCATCCTGGGCTATGTGGTGAGGACCGATATCAAAGATGTTTCGCTGGCGGTCTGGGACGCCAGCAACACGGTGGAAAGCCGTGAACTGATTGAGAGCTTTGACCAGACGGAGTTTTTCAACGTGAACTACTACGCCTTCGACTATGAAGAAATCACCATGCGCATCGAATCGGGAGATGCCAGGGGCGCGCTGGTGATTCCGCCCGAATACGCAAGGAATATCAATCGCGGAGAACCCGCTCCGGTACAATTTTTCACGGATGGGTCGGAGCCTGGAGCCGGTATCCAGTCGCTGGCCAACGCCAACCTTATCGCGGCGGCCAAGGGCGCCGAACTGATGAGCAAAAAACAGCTGAGCGAAGTGCAGTTGCCTATCTCGCTCCAGCCGCGAATCTGGTACAACCCGGCCATGCAGAGCTCCGTGTTTTACCTGCCGGGGTTTGTGGGGATACTTATGCAGAACATCACCATCATCCTTACCTCCCTGGCCCTTGTCCGCGAGCGTGAACATGGCACCATGGAGCAGCTCAATATATCGCCGCTGCGCCGGGGTGAGCTTATCATCGGCAAGCTGATACCATATGTTATCATCGGCTATGCACAGCTACTTCTGGTGATTAGCACCGCCATCGTCGTCTTCAGTATGCCCATGCGCGGTAACTTCCTGCTTCTTTTAGCCCTGTCCTCTTTGTTCCTCATGTTCTCGCTGGCCCTCGGCCTTTTGATTTCCACTATTTCACAGAACCAGTTCCAGGCCATGCAGGCCAGCTTCATGGTGCTGGTACCCACCATCTTTCTCAGCGGCTTCATCTTCCCCGTCGAGTCCATGCCCAGAGTGGCGCAATGGATTGCCTCGGTCATCCCCCTCACCTATTACCTGCGTATTCTGCGCGGCATCGTGGTGAAGGGTGTGGGCATCGAATACCTTTGGCAGGAGGCAGCGATTCTCGCCGCCATGACCGCGGTCACCCTCATCATTGCCACCGTCAGGGTACGTAAAAGCCTCGACTAGGCTAGAAGTGCACATATTATGCCTCTTGGCATTTCTTAAGCTTGACACGCCTGCTATAATATAGTACTGTGAATGTAGCTAACATTATGTTAGATTTTTTATGGCCATTTAATGTGCTAATTGGCATTTATATTGACATTTTTTAGTGACATATCGCACTTTCCCTTTCCTCGCCGTGCCGCGTTTAATTCCTGAGGCCGTGAGGTAAAAAAGATGAACGAGGAAACCTCAAAGAAGCACCTTCAAGTTGAGCTGAAAGAACTGCGCCAGCGCGTCGCCGACCTTGAAGCCCAAGAAAGCAAGCTCAGTCGGGCGGAGGATGAATTAAAGCAAAACAAAGAGTATCTGGAGAACCTTAACAATTCACTGCCAGATGCAATAATTACTGTAGATGTTCCAGTTAACATTGATGATAGGATTATTAGATACGCTAATAAATCAATAGAAAAAATATTTGGCTACAAACAAAAGGAATTGCTGGGCAAGAGTCCGGTAGTGCAATATGCCAGCAAAGAAGATTTTATTAATTCGGGTAAAGTCTTAAAGTCCGCCATCAGCCGCAGGACGAAAGTAATACATCGAGAGGAGCTGCTGCTGAAAAGAAAAAACGGAGAAACGTTCCCGGCTGAACTCACCACCACCTTTATACGAACGGGAGGGAAAGTTACACAAATCACCTCAATCATCAGGGATATTACCGAGCGCAGGCAGGCAGAAGAGGCCTTACACCTGAGGGCACACCTCCTGAATGAAGCCACCGATTCCATAATCGCTACCGACCTGGATGGCAATCTCATCTACATGAACGAGGCGACCTGCCGTACCTACGGCTACTCCAAAGAACAATTGCTCAATATGAACTTGCGACAGCTGGTGTCACCGGACATTACCAGACTAGTTGATGAGAAGCTCAGGCGCGTGAAAGAGGAGGGAGCTATCACTTTTGAATCAGAACACAGGCACAGGGACGGTAGTGTCTTCCCCGTGGAAGTAACAGCCCGTACTGTAAACCTTGGCGACAGGACAATCATCCTGTCCGCAATTCGAGACATCACCGAGCGCAAGAAAATGGAGGAGCAACTCATCGTTACTGACAGATTAGCTTCCATTGGTGAGCTGGCTTCAGGGGTTGCCCACGAACTCAACAACCCGTTGACCGGGATTATTGGCTTCTCAGAACTGCTGCTGAATAAAGACGTTCCGGAAGACGTAAAGGGAGACCTGAAAATCATCCACCGGGAAGCACAGCGAACGGCGCAGGTAGTGAAAAATCTGCTCACTTTTGCCCGCAAGCAGGACACAACTAAAAAGCCCGCAGATATCAACAAGGCCATAAAATCGGTTCTTGACCTGCGCGCCTACGACCAGAAAGTGCACAATATCGACGTAGTTACCGATTTTGCACCCGACCTGCCCGAATTCAAGGCCGACATTTTCCGCCTGCAACAGGTCTTTGTCAATATCATCATCAACGCGGAATACTTCATATTGCAGGCACATGGGAAAGGTACAATCACCATCACGACGAAAGTCAAAGGAGACACCGTCCTGGCTTCATTTGCCGATGATGGCCCGGGTATAAAAGAGGAACATTTGAGACGTCTGTTTGACCCGTTCTTCACCACTAAAGAAGTGGGCCAGGGCACCGGGCTTGGTTTGAGTATCTGCCACGGCATAGTCACCGAACATGGCGGCCATATCTACGCAGAAAGCGAGCCGGGTCAAGGGGCAACATTTATCGTGGAACTGCCCATAAGATGAAGGCAGAGACAGGGGCGTCATCATGGCTGACACTGCCCGCAGTAAAAAGAGAATACTGGTCGTAGAGGATGAGGCAGTCATTCGCAACGTCTGTCGTGCAGGACTTGGAGCTGAAGGTTTTGATGTGCATGTCACCCCCGATTGCCGTACCGCCCAAGAAATGATTAACAAATATCATTATGACCTCTTCCTTGTCGACATTTTAATACCGGAAATGAGCGGAATGCAGTTGTACCAATGGCTTCTGGAGAAACACCCTCAACTGGCAAAGAAGGTTGTTTTCTGTACTGGATTGGCAATAGAAGGAAATATCAAAAAATTCCTGGAGCAAAGTGGCCGCCCAGTACTGCCTAAACCTTTCTCGCTCGCTGAACTGGTCAACGTAATTCAAGATACGCTGCGGCGAAAAAATGGCAAAAAAATTAGAAAGAATACTTATCGTTGATGATGAGGAGTCAGTAAGGAAGCTCCTCAATAACAAGCTGACCATAGATGGATACCGGTGCCATGAAGCGTCCAGTGCCAGGCAGGCGCTGTATGAGCTGCACCATAACAAGGTTGACCTGGTCATGCTGGATATCAAGATGCCGGCGAAATCGGGTATTGAGCTGCTGCCCGAAATAAAACTTGGTTATCCTGATACTTCAGTTATCATGGTCACCGCGCTCGCCGATATGCAGACTGCCATTCGATGCATGAAGCAGGGCGCCTACGACTACGTAATCAAGCCTTTTGAACTCGATGAAATAACCATCAGCGTGGCGCGGGCACTGGAGAAGAGAAGGCTGGAACTGGAGAACAAGGAGTATCAGCAGCACCTGGAGAAGAAGGTCGCCGAGCAGGCGAATAAAATCCGGGCATCGTTCCTTAACGCCATTACGGCCCTGGTTTACGCCCTTGAAGCCAAGGATGCCTATACCAGCGGGCATTCCCAGAGGGTTGCCCAGTTATCCGCGGCCATTGCCCGACAGTTGAATCTTCCCCGGAGTCAGATTAATCAACTGAAACTTGCCGGACTGCTTCATGATGTCGGTAAGATAGGTGTTCAGGAATCAGTGTTGAACAAGCCCGGCCGCCTGACGGAGGAACAATTCGAGCTGGTAAAGCTTCATCCTGAGATTGGTGAGCATATCCTGAGCCCGATAGTTAATAGCACGGAGATTCTGGACGCAGTCCGCAGCCATCATGAGCATTACAACGGCAAGGGTTACCCGGATGGATTGAAAAACGGCGAGATATCGCTTGGCGCCCGCATTCTGGCGATATCGGATGCATACGAAGCAATGACATCCGAGCGCCCCTATCGGGCGTCAATGAGTGCTGACGCAGCTCTCAATGAAATAGAGCATAACAAAGGGACTCAGTTTGACCCGGAAATCGCCGATACCTTTACCAGGATTGAGGAATCCCGTATCTCCAATTTAAACAAACAGAAGCAGGGTAATAAATCGCCTCGAAAAAGCTGACTCCTCTCCCCACCCCATATAGAATACCTTCTCCACGTAATGTTTCACCATACTATTCTCAAATCAATAGTCTTCTGTGATTTCTCCCAGTAACATAACCGCGCCCATATACCAGATTTTTCATATTTGCGGAACTGAAATTCCCAACGGCTTATGGTATCGCTTCAGGGCAGGCCTTTTTAATCTACCCTCCTTTCACCTTTACCATATCTTTTCTGCTGGCCGGATATTTTACAGAGAGTTTACACAGCGGTAAAACCGGGATAACAATGCCCCTCTATACTCATTAGTAGACTGAAGTTGGTGGGAATGATTGACCAAGGGGCCCCGGTCATGAGTGACTACCAACCCCAGTCAGAAAAAAAAGGGGGTTAGGAAAATGAAAAAGTTAACCATAATCATTTCTGTCCTGATGGCCCTGCTCATCCTGGTGGCAGGCCCGATGACCGCACTGGCACAGGACGATGAGGAAACAGAGGCTGACTCTCCCAAATCATTCTGGGAGGGGTCTCTGGCAATCGTCGCGCCGCGGATAGCCCCGGTTGGTGAGGAAATATCGATGACCGTGTTCCTCAGGGCAAACCAGGAACCGTTCCCTGATGCCGGAGTCTGGGCGCTCACCAGGGAGAGAGCCGAGGTACTGAAGGAGGAGCTGGCGGCACTCAGAGAACAGAACAGCCTGTCCTCTGCCGATACCGACCTTGAGGGCATCATCAGCATCCATGGCACCTTCCTCGGCAGAACCGATGAAAACGGTAAGCTCTACCACGCGTTTGACGAGTCCGGCCATTATATGCTGGCCGCGGTCAAGAAGCATTACTTCCCCGGCTTCACCGACATCAACATCGGAACGCTGCCCCGAGCCCTCGGCATCGAGGCGCCACGGCGTGCGCTTGTCGGTCAGGATGTGACCATCACCGCCTTCCAGAGAAGGACTGAGGAACCGGTTGAAGGTGCCGGCATCTGGGCCCTTTCCCGTGAAGAAGCCGAGGTCCTGAGGGAAGAGGTGAAGGCTCTCCACGAGGACACCAGCATTGCCGCCGAGGAGAAAGACTACGAGTCTCTGGTAGACATCCACGGCGATTTCCTTGGCAGGACTGATGAAGACGGCCAGCTAACCCATGCTTTTGCCGAAGCCGGCGGCTATCTTCTGGTCGCGGTGAAAAGAGGCTACGTACCCGGATTCTCTCCCATCGGTGTCGGAATCGAGCCCAAAGCTCTTGGACTCCATGCACCGTGGCGTGCGCTTGTCGGTCAGGATGTGACCATCACCGCCTTCCAGAGGGGGACTCAGGAACCGGTTGAAGACACCGGTATCTGGGCCCTCTCCCGGGAGGAAGCCGAGGTCTTGAGGGAAGAGATGAAGGCTCTCCACGAGGACACCAGCGTTGCCGCCGAGGAGAAAGACTACGAGTCTCTGGTGGACATCCACGGCGACTTCCTCGGCAGGACCGATGAGGATGGTGAGCTGAGCGTTGCTTTCTCTTCAGGTGGAATCTACCTGCTGGTAGGCGTCAAGAAGGGATATTTCCCAGGCGTGACCATTATCGGCGTCCACGAAATGCCTGCACCAACGCCCGCACCGCCACAACCTGTACCGGAACCGTCAGCGCCAGCACCAGAGCCCGAACCGGAACCGGAAGAAGTGACCGAGTAATGTACCCGTATTGATGCAGACGGAAAACTAAATATGGGGGCCAGCCCTGTTAGGGCTGGCCCCACTTTCAGTACTAACTTAATTCGTGGAATTGCGTGGCATACATATTCAGGGTACCCACTTTGGAGTATAATGAAACAAAAATTCGATAGTGCACGGATAAATATGCCGAAACTGCTGGTCGTTGATGACGAACCCAACATCGTTGAGCTGACCAAGCTCTACCTCGAGCGCGAAGGCTATCAGGTCGAGGCGGTATCTACCGGTCAGGAAGCCCTCTCCAGGCAGAGCGCCGGCAACTTCGACCTTATCGTCCTCGACTTGATGCTGCCTGATATAGACGGCTTCGAGGTCTGCCGCCAGATAAGGTCGAAAAGCGATGTTCCTATCCTGATGCTGACGGCGCGCAAAGAGGACGTCGACAAGATAGTTGGCCTGGAGATAGGTGCCGACGACTATTTCACCAAACCGTTCAATCCGAGGGAGCTGGTGGCCCGGGTGAAGGCAATATTGCGCCGCTATCAGGCGGGGCTTAAACCGCACGACAGCATTGAAATCGGCAACCTGCACATCGACCTCTCCCGACATGAAGTTACCGCGGCCGGTACTCCGGTTAAGCTCAGGACCAAGGAATTTGCCCTGCTGTCTGCTCTGGCCCAGAATCCCGGCATCGTATTCAGCCGGGAGAAACTGCTGGACGTGGTGTGGGGATATGACTACTACGGTGAAACGCGCACCGTTGATGTTCACATCAACCACCTGCGGGAAAAAATCGCCGGCGCCGGCGTCGCCATAGAGACGCTCCGAGGTACCGGATATAAAATGGTGGTGAGCGAGGAGTCATAGATGAGCCTGCGCACGCGTCTTTTCGCCACCTATTCTCTGGTCGTCATTCTCTGCCTGGGGCTGGTTGCCCTGTCAGTTACGGTTATCCTGCAGAGCTCTCGTGACCGCCTGACCATGGAACGGCTGGATACCATCGCCCGACCCATTTCCATACAGGTTACCACCATGATGCGCCGTCAAATACCAATGGCCGAGATACTGGACAACCTGGTAGAACAGGCGGAGAAGAACAAGGTCAATATTTTACTGGTGGATGGCGAGGGCAATATTCTGCGGCAGTTCTCGCCGGGGCAGACCAGTTCCCGGCCAACTATCGAAGTATTGCCAGTCGATGTGCCTCATGTTATTTCGGAGCCGGTACAGGGAAAATTCGTCACCGAAAACGGCCAGACTTACATTTACGCCGCCTATCCCCTTGTCCGCCCTTCCGGTGCATCTGACCCCCAGCGCATAGAGACCCTGGTTCTTTCCGTACTGCGTACCAAGGCCGCCGCCATCATGGCAGGCCTGTTCAGCCCC
>JAHJTL010000054.1 GCA_018829775.1 Chloroflexota bacterium
CCGGAAGAAAAAACGATCAAAGTCGGCATTACCACTCCTTCGACTGGCCCGGCTGCAGAAAAGGGTTCGCCCATGGGGCACGCCAACCTTGATGCCATCAAGTACGTCAACGAGGAGCTGGGCGGCATAGATGGCCATCTCATTGAGGTAGTATGGCTTGACAATGCTTATGACG
The DNA here is from genome assembly GCA_018829775.1 of Chloroflexota bacterium. Lineage (NCBI taxonomy): Bacteria > Bacillati > Chloroflexota > Chloroflexota bacterium. The sequence goes on from JAHJTL010000054.1 coordinate 176, forward strand.
CCTCCAAGGTGGTTACCAATGTAAAGCGATTTATGGACGAAGGTTGCGTCCTGTATGCCACCGCCTCTTCCAAGATGATGTCCGCCTCAATGGAAATCGCCAACCGGGCGGGATTCCCCGGCATTGTTTCGTTCAACGCCCCGGTGCTGCACCGCCCGCCACAGCACATCTACGGCCAGATGCCCGATTACGGTGACGACTGGTCCGCCTTCGCCAAATACTACATGGAAAATATCTGGACGGGCCCGGGGGAACCCAAGATGGCGATGCATCTGCTTAATAATACCACCGGCTACGGGGCCCTGGACGCCGCTAAAGCCGCTGCCGATGCCCTGGGCATCGAGATTCTGCCTCCGGAAGAACACACCACTGATACTATCTCGGAGATTGGGTCCCTGACTCGAATCAAAGGGCAGAACCCCGATGTTATCTACATCTCAAGCACACCGGCACCGACTGCGGTGATTATCAAGAACGCCGTTGAGCTGGGCCTGTATCCCGGTGTCACCATCGGTCTCGGTCACGCCGGTATAACCAAAGCACTGGTGGACATCGCCGGGGCTGACATTGTGGAAGGCGTGTATGGTGTATTCCCCACCGTGAACTGGGGCGATAATGTCCCTGGTATGGCCAAGATGACGGAATACTGCCAGAACCTGCACCCTAATGATTACGGCAACATGGACTACATCACTTCCTGGGCGCAGAGCCTGATTATTGCCGAAATCCTGCGAGTGACAGTGGAAAATGCCGGCTATGACGTTCTGGCCAAGGGTGGCGAGGAAGCCTGGCAGGCAATTGAGACCCAGGGTATCCAGAAATTGAACTACGATGTCGGTGGACTGCATGGCCCGGTCATCTACAGTGCTGGCGATAACCGGCTTGCCAAATCGGTGAGAGTCTTCCAGATACAGGGCGGGAACATAGTCCCGGTGACTGACTGGATTGACGCGCCAGTGGTCAAATATGAAGAGTTTGAGTGGTTCGGTCAGTAGTTAGCGTGAACAAGGGGCGCCGCTAAAGCGGCGCCCCCTAAAGGAAAAGCTTTTATGCTCAAATTGAATAACATTGAAGTAACCTACCTCAATGTTATAAGGGTGCTGCACGGCGTTTCTTTGAGCGTGGATGATGGCGCCATCGTTACCCTCCTTGGCGCCAACGGCGCCGGTAAAAGCACCACGCTCAAGGCAATCTCCGGTCTTCTCCACGTTGAAGAGGGCGAGGTGACCGACGGCAGCATCCAGTGGAACGACGATAGAATCGACCGTAAAAGCGCCGAAGAGATAGGGAAACTGGGCATCATCCAGGCGCTGGAGGGACGCCGTGTCTTCGGCCACCTGACCGCGGAAGAAAACCTGACGGTTGGTGCCTACCAGCGCCATGACCGCCACGCCGTGAAACAGGACCTCGAGATGGTCTATCATTACTTTCCCCGGCTCAAGGACCTCCGGCGTAACACCGCCGGCTACCTCTCCGGAGGTGAGCAGCAGATGGTGGTCATCGGCCGCGCCATGATGGCTGCCCCCAAGCTGATGATGCTGGACGAGCCGTCGCTCGGCCTGGCACCGCTCCTCGTAGAGGAAATCTATGATATAATCAATCGCTTCAACATGGAGCAGAAAACCTCGGTGCTGCTCGTTGAGCAAAACGTGAGGATTGCGCTCAGCATCGCCCAATACGGCTATGTCATGGAAAACGGGCGCATCGTCCTCGACGGCTCGGCAGATTTCCTCAGAAATAACGAGGACGTGAAGGAATTCTATATGGGACTTTCTGCAATGGGGGCGAAGAAAAGCTACCGCGAGGTAAAACACTACAAGAGGCGCAAGCGATGGCTGTAAAAAAGAAACCCGATGAATTTTTCGATGACCTCGAGGTAATGTCGCCGGAGACGCGAGAGAAGTATCACAAAGAAAAGCTCGCGCAGACCGTTGCGCACGCCCATCGCCATGCTCCAGCCGTGAAAGAGCTGTTTGACCAGGCTAGCGTCAATCCAAAAGACATACGGACGGTAAAAGATTTACAAAAACTCCCCATCACCAGAAAAACCGACCTCATCGAGCGCCAGAAAGCTCATCCACCATACGGCGGCTTCTCTACTATCGCACCGGAGGACATCGACCGTGTCTTTATTTCCCCCGGCCCCGTCTACGAGCCAATACAGCATGAAGGTATCCGGTGGTTCGCCAAGGCTTTCTGGGCCGCCGGCTTCAGAAAGGGCGATATAGTGGTGAATACCTTCACCTATCACCTGTCCCCGGCCGGCATTTTGTTCCATGAAGCCATTCGCGACTGCGGTGCCACCGCCGTGCCTACGGGTACCGGCAACACTGACATTCAGGTTCAGACCATGCATCACCTGAAAGCGACCGGTTTCGTGGGCACGCCAAGCTTTCTGATGACCGTCCTCCAGCGGGCGGAGGAAATGGGGTATAACGCTAATAAAGACTTCTGCCTGAAACGCGCCTGGTTCACCGGCGAGCCGCTTGCCCCGTCGCTGCGGAAAACGTTTGAAGATGACTACAAAATAGACACCTATCAGGCTTACGCGGTCACCGAGGCCGGAGGTGCCCTCGCTTACGAGTGCAGTGAGAAATCGGGGATGCACCTCATGGACGAATATTTCATCGAAATCGTTGACCCGGAAACCGGGAGACAGCTTGGTCCGGGAGAAATCGGAGAAATCGCGGTAACGCCGCTGCACAATAGAAACTGGGGCCTCATCCGCTTTGGCACCGGCGACCTATCATCATATATCATTGACCCATGCCCCTGCGGACGCACCACCAATCGCTTGACCGGTATCCTCGGCCGTGCCGGGGATGCCGTGAAGGTGAGGGGTATGTTCGTGGTCGCCCGACAGGTGGAGCAGGTCTGCCTCGGCTTCGAGCCAGTGGCCCGATTCCAAATCGTGGTGACCCGCCAAGAGCAGCGCGATGAGATGAACCTAAAAGTTGAGCTCAAGCACGAGCTGAGCAGCGAGGAAAAACAGAAGCTATCCGGTGAATTAAGTCAGAAGCTCCAGAATATCTGCCGCATCAAACCGGATAGAATTGACTTCGTTCCACAGGGAACGATATCCGAAGAACAGCCGAAAATCGTTGATGAACGAAACTGGGAGTGAGCCGTCTCGCTTCTCAGCCTTTTTCCCCGCCGAGGTAAGCCGCGATAACTTCAGGATTGGTTCTGACCTCATCAGGGGTACCCTCGGCGATCTTCCGTCCGAAATCAAGCACCACGATTCTGTCCGCCAGGTCCATCACTACTCCCATGTCGTGCTCCACGAGGACAATGCAGTTCACGCCATCGCGGAGGACAGGTGAATCGGGATACGTCTCTCCCTGGCCTTCGAAGATGTCAATGATGAACCGGGCGATATCCTCCTTCTCCTCCAGATTCATCCCGGCCATCGGCTCATCAAGCAGCAGCACTCTCGGTTCTATAGCCAGCGCCCGCCCCAGTTCCACACGTTTGCGCATACCGTAAGGCAACATGCCCACAACTTTTTTCCGGATGGGTTCGATTTCCAGAAAGTCGATGATATCCTCCACGGTCTGGCGGTGCTTTACCTCTTCACCATGCGCCGGCCCGAAATACAGGGCGCTGCTGAGGAAGTTCTGTTTCATCAGGACGTGTCGCGCCGCCATAATATTGTCCAGGGTGTTCAGGCCGGTATAAAGCTCGATATTTTGAAATGTGCGCGCCAGACCCAGCCTGGCCGCCCGGTCCGGTCGGATGCGGGTGATTCGTCGCTCTCCGAAGTATATCTCCCCTTTTTGCGGTTTGTAGAAGCCATTGATGCAGTTCAAAAGACAGGTCTTGCCGGCACCGTTGGGCCCGATAATGGCCAGGATTTCATTCTCCCGTATATCAAGGCTCACGTCTATCAGAGCTTTGACACCGCCAAAGGTAAGGGAGAGGTTATCGACTCGTATCTTGACGTTATTTTCGTTGCTTTTCTGGACCATTTTCCTGTGAAGAACCCGCCGGGTCCGCTCGATTCGCCTCTTCGGCAAACAGCCGGTCACGGTAATCGGTAATGCGGTTGCACTCGGGCCCGGTACATTTCAACTGCCCTTTAAGTCGTTTTCTTTTCCCCTTTATCAAGCCGGCAGTACCCTTGCCCGGTTCACTGTATTTGCCAAATCCCACACACCGCACCGCGCCGTCCCTCTGGACGATGACGGTTACCTCGTCGTCAACATCATCGCAGTAGATTGTTGTTGCCGTTACCTGCCAGTCTGCCATAGATAAATCGTTTTTCCACCTGAATACTGCTATTAATATTACTATTATCCAGCCTCGAATTTCAAACGTCTCCTGTTTGACGGTCATTTCCATAGCACTTGACATACTTCCAGTGCATGCATACAATACGGGCAAATAGAAAGGAGGCATAGACATGGTAACATACAAGCATGAACACACCCACATCACCACCCCCGAACCCGACAAAATTATCGAATTCTATACCAAGGTGATGGGCGCCAGCGTTATCAAAGAGATTGAGAGTGCCGGCCGGCGACTGGTTGACGTAGACCTTGGCGGCATACCGATCAGGATTTCCAGCGGCACCGGCGCGGATAAAGACTGGACCGGCTTGAGGTACGGGTTACATCATATCGGCCTTGAGGTGGACAATATGGATGAATTCATCGCCAAAATGAAGGCCAACAGCGTCGAAATCGTCACCGAGCCATTTCAGCCCGGGCCGGGAATCAAAGCCGCCTTTATAAAATGCCCGGACGGTGCGCTTTACGAGATTATTGAAAAAAGTTAGGGCTAAAATTATCACGTAACCCGTTTATTGCCTTAGCTTTCGCTGGGCGAGCGATGCGGCCACTTCTACCGCCGCCCTCAGGTTACCGGGGTCGGCGGTACCCTTCCCCGCCTTTCCGTAAGCCGGACCGTGGCTGGGCGTGGTGATGATGACCGGCGAACGCGCAAAAATTATCACAATCTCGCCGAAACCGGCCATTTTCAGAGCGATATTCGCCTGGTCATGGTACATGTTGACCACGCCATCGTATTGCCCTTTGAAAGCACGTACATAAACGGTATCGGCGGGAATCGGGCCGTAGACATCGAGGCCCTTTACCTTGGCCTCTTCAATGGCCGGGGCAATGTGGTCGATTTCCTCCCTGCCCACCAGACCACCCTCTCCAGCATGCGGATTCAGCGCTGCCACGGCGATGCGCGGCGATTTTACCCCGTACATTGTCAGGACTTCCTGCATAATCTCTATTGCATCGAGGACGTTTTCCCTGGTGATGAATTCCGGAATTCGCTGCAACGGCACATGTTCGGCAATGGTGATGCGAAAGATATTGCCGATTTTGGCCACCGATTTAATCAGAGGCGCCTCCAGCTTTTCATGCATCATTTCCGTCTCGTCATTATACTTCTTGCCGCCCAGATTGAGGGTTTCCTTGACCAGAGGGCCAAATACCACCCCATCCACCTTACCTTCCTTTGCCCACCTGGCCGACTGAATCAAAGCTTCGGCAGCCATCCTCCCGGCCTCGGGATGAGGTCTTGCCAGCGCCAGCAACTCGCCGCCCCCCTGGGCCAGATCCAGTGCCATAACGGGAGCATCGCTCGCCGCCGCCTCTTCGATGTTACGGAAAACGGGCAGGTCGAATTTCGCCCCCAGCGCATCGAAGCTGGCGCGCAAAACCTGCGCGTCTCCTACCGCCAGCAGGCGGCAGTTTTCCGGTGGCCCTTCAGTGATAACCTTGACCAGTATCTCCGGCCCGATTCCGGTAATGTCGCCCAGTGTGACGGCAATCAGGGGCTTATTCTTGTCCATCATTTATTACCCTCTTTCCTATTAAGATAAACCATTTTTATTTGGCAAGACGCTTACGGTTCTGTACCATAACGCTGGCCAGCTTGATGGCCTCGATGAGGCTGGTCGGGTCGGCGGTGCCTTTTCCCGCCTTGCCGAAGTTGGTGCCGTGGTCCACCGATGTCCTGATAATGGGCAACCCAAGAGTAACGTTGACCCCGAAGGTGATGCCGAGCATCTTCACCGCAATATGCCCCTGGTCGTGGTACATGGCAATGGCGGCATCAAACTGCCCTTCGTGGGCGCGCAGGAACGCCGAATCGGGCGGCAGCGGTCCGATGACGTTCATTCCCTGACGTTTTGCCTCCTCAATGGCCGGTGCAATGTACTTCATCTCTTCATCCCCGAAGAGACCACCCTCGCCGGAATGAGGGTTCAGCCCGGAAACGGCAATCCTCGGCTCGGCAATGCCCATCTGCTTCACCGCCTCACTGGTAAGCTTAAGCACGGTGAGTATACGCGGCGGTCGCACTCGCTCTATCGCCTGCTTCAGTGAAACGTGGGTTGACACATGGCTGACGCGCAGATTGCCCGTGACCAACATCATGGCGACATCGCTGACGCTGCAAAGCTCGGCCAGCAACTGGGTATGCCCATCATAGTGATACCCGGCCTTGTTAAGGGCTTCTTTGTTTATCGCCGAGGTCACAATGGCATCCGATTCCCCGGCCAGGGTTATTTCCGTTCCAAGCTTGATATACTCATAGGCCGCCTTTCCCGCCATCGGGTCGACCCGCCCTCTGGTCAGCTTATCGAGGTCGATATTGTGCAGGTCAATTACCTCGACAATGCCATCCTGAAATCTGGCCTCAGCCGGTTTATCAATGGCCTTCACCTCGCCAGGAGCTTTAGTGAAGGTGAATGCCTCTTTCATAGCCTCGGCGTCCCCGATTACCACCGGCCGGCACAGCTTCCTCACCTCCGGCTCGGCCAGCGCCTTGGTGATAATCTCGGGCCCGGAGCCGGCCGCATCGCCCATCGTGATGACCAATAACGCTTTATCTTCTTCGCTCATGGCATTTTACCTCGTTCCAAATAAGCTATTGACTTCACCACCGCCTCTTCCGTACCAAAGCCTCCCGCCTTGGTAACCACCCGCATCCCCTGATATTGCCCGCCAAGCAACTCTCCTGCCGGTACACCAGCCTCAACCTCGCCATGGACCTGAATGGCCGATACCTGTAAGCGACGGCAGGCCTCCACTGCGATATCGCCTCCGGAGAGGAACAGGCCAGCGAATCTATGGGACGCCAGAATGCCAGCCACAATCTCCGCCATAATCCTGGCCATCGATTGTTTCAGGGCCGGCACATACTGGGAAAAGGTTGATGAGATGGCCAGTCCCTTCCCCTCACCTATCAGTTTATCGGCTTCCTGTAATATGCTTTCAGATCTGCCGGAGAGAACCTCTTCTATATTTAGCTTTTCCACTTCCAGGTTCAGTACCGGAATGCCCAACTCATCACGTGCTTTGAGCAACTGGCTGGCGGCCACCTGATTGCGCGTACCCACCACCACCAGCGCCGGCCCGGTTTTTTGTTCTTTTAATTGCATCTCATCCAACTTGGGCACTTCAGTGAGAAGCAGGTGCAGTTCCCGCGCCAGTCCGCCGGAACCGCAGAGCAGCCACCGTCCTCCCGCAAGCGCAGCTGCCTGAGCGATATAGCTGAGATGGGACGGCTCCATCACGTCACAGACCACGACATTTTCCGATTTATTGCTGATGGTCTGTTTGAGCGCTTCTGGGCCGGCTTCAATCTCGTCAATAGAAACACAGCCAACCTGCTGTCGCATTGATTGTTCCAACAGGCGAGGGATGCTCGATTCTTTTACCGGAGATATCGGGTCGTTGGCGAACTGGGTTTCCGCCACCGGCACCCCGTTCACCAGCAGGACACCATTCACCGTGGTCCGTCCCACCGCGGGGAAAGCCGGTGCCACCACCACCTTCTCACTGGCCAGGGCCGCAGCCGCTACCTGCAACTCTTCCCCGATGTTCCCCCTGAGGGTAGAGTCTATTTTCTTGTATACTGCTCTCCCGGCCATACTCCGCATCGCCTGCCGCACCCGCTCGCGGGCAATCTCCGGGGCTTCGGCGCGGCTGTTGGTGGTAATGACCAGTACCGCAGCGTCGTTTGAAAAACCGGGGTCCAGAACCACCACCGTGCCAAATCCCAGACTGGCAAAATAGCCGCTGCTGTCCATGGCACCGGTCAGGTCGTCCGCCACGATACCCAGCTTCTGTGCCGCCACTGAAATCATCTCCAGTTAGGGATAAAGTATAACCTTGCCCACTTTACCACCCGCGGCCATTTCAATTCCTTTGGCAAAGTCAGCCAGCGGCATGCGGTCGGTGATGACCGGCATCGGGTCAAATTTCCCCGAATCCATCAGGTTCTGCATCTCGTACCAGGTATCCCACATCATGCGTCCGGTGCTGCCGAAGACCCTGGCCTCTTTGTAGATGATATTGGCGGTGAGGTCAAGTGTCACCGGTTCCGAGGGCAGGCCTACCAGGGTGACTCTTCCGGCTCGCCGTACTACTCCGAATGCCCCCTGAATTCCCCTGGGATTGCCGCTGATATCGATGGAGACGTCAACTCCCCGCCCACCGGTGGCATCGAGGATGGCCTTGACCGCATCCTCCTTGGCCGGATTGAGCAGGACGGCATCAGGGGCAAACTGGGGAACCATCTTCAATCTCGTTTCCGATGGCTCAACGGCAAATATCTTGCTGGCGCCCCAGGCATGGATGGAGCCGAGCCCCATAAGCCCGATGGGCCCGCAGCCGAATACGGCCACGCTGCGGTTATTGACCTCCCCTTTGAGGATGCCGTTAACGGCCACCCCCCACGGCTCCAGAATGGCCCCCAGGTCAGGATTGGTGCCCTTGGGGAGCTTCCAGCAGCAGACAGCCGGGATTTTGGCGTAATCAGCAAAGACACCGTCTACATGCACGCCAATGATGGCCATCTTCTCGCAGATATGCTGGAGCCCGGTCTTGCACATAAAGCAGGTCTCGTCCGGAATATGGGTCTCCACCGCCACCAGGTCGCCCACCGCGAAATCAGTTACCTGACCGCCGACTTTCACCACCTCGCCACTGCACTCATGACCGAAAATCATCGGCGGTTTGATTCTGGCCTGGGCGAAGGGAGTCCACTCCATAATATGGATGTCCGTGCCACAGATAGCCGCGGCTTTTACTTTAATTAGGACATCCCGCGGTCCCGGCTCCGGCACGTCAACGTCCATTAACTTGGCTCCGGGAGCTGCTTCCGTTTTAACAACTGCTTTCATAGTACTGAGTTTGCCTCCTTTCAGGCGATATTTTGACTATATGATATATAGTGTAACGCAGGTAAGCGGGAGACTATCGTGCTCCCAGTAACTTCATCAGGTCGAAGAGCGCGTAGTAGGCGGCTCTCCGCTTCATCTGGTAAAGTCGACCGGAATAGTTCTGGACCGTATGCAGGTCAGCTTTCTCGCTGTCAATGGCGATAAATACCGTACCGGGCACCATGCCGCTTTCCGGCTCAACGCCGCTTTCACCCTCAATACCTATGCCGACCGTGGCATCCAGTTTCTGGCGCGCCAGGACCGCCATTGCTTTGGCCATCTCGGCCTTGTCCTCACCGTCAGCCAACTTCGGGTCTAAACCCATCGCCACTTTAACTTCGTTGGACGCGGCAACTAACCCTCCCTTGAAATAGCGCTCATTGCCGGCCGCTGTGCCCAGCGTATGGGCTAGAAAACCACCGGTGAACGACTCGGCGACGGCCAGTGATAGACCCTTATCGAGAAGCAGTTTGCCCACCACAGTTTCCTGCGTATCGTCGTCCACCCCCCAGATGATGTCACCCAGAATCGACCTGACATCGGCCTCACGCCTATCAACCATGTCGCGCGCTTCTTTTTCCTTTTCTGCCTTCGCCGCGATGCGGATATAGATACCGTCGAGCTTGGCGTAGGTCGCCAGCGTCGGATTCGGCGACGGCGTCAGGTCGGCCAGCATCTCGTCAACTTTGGCTTCAGACGTGCCAAACGTTTTAATCATCCGCGTCAGGATGACCGAGCCCGTTTTCTCCTGCAATCTGGACAGAACCTGATTTTCCCACATGTAGTGCATTTCTCCCGGAGGGCCGGGCATGGCCACGATTATCCTGCCCTCTTTTTCCACCCACCAGCCCGGGGCGGTGCCCTGCGGGTTGACCAGCGCCGTGGCCGAAGAAATAAGCGTTGCCTGTTTGATATTACTCTGCGGCATCTCTATCCCCCGCCGGGCAAAGAAATTAATCAGTTCCTGCTTTATCTTCGGGTCCACTTCCATCTTCTCGCCCAGGAGCGCGGCTATGGCGTCCCGCGTGAGGTCATCCTGTGTTGGCCCGAGGCCGCCGGTGGTGATAATGATATCCGCCCTGCCCCATGCCTGCTTGAGAACGCCCTGCAGCCGGGCCATATTATCGCCAACGGCCGAAGTGAAATATAAGTCAATGCCAAGCACGGATAACTGGTTGGCTAAATACGGGGTATTGGTATCAACGATTTCGCCGAGGAGCAGTTCGGTGCCGATGGAAATGATTTCCGCTTTCATCGAATTTCCCGCTTTATTTTTTCCCCAAAGATTGCACCCAATTATACCAGCAATACCCCGGAACGGCAAATAAATCCGGCTGATTGAAATAGCCTCCTCTTCATCGGTCGTCTTTGACACGGGGCAGGCAGTTTTGGTAACCTTGCTGATGGTGATTTGTCAGACAATTACCCGAGTTTTTTAAAGGAGGACTTTATCTTTGGGACTGAACGCAACCTATAACATGAAGAAGAAACTGGAAGCCGGCGAGAACGTCTTCGGACAGCTCGTCGGGCCGGGAGGTAACCCGGAGAAAACGGTCAAGGCGCTCAAAGACCTGGGCGACGGATTTGTGATGCTGGAGACGGAACACAGCCTTGTCAACAAAGAGACCGTCTGGGAATATATCCGTGTCTGCCACGAGATGGATATGCCGCTGTTAATGCGGACCGAGGATAAGGCCGCCTTCTTCAGGTGCTATCTGGATGCCGGCGTGAACGGTCTGATGCTCCCTCTGGTCAACACCATGGAGGAGGCAGCCCACGCCGTTGATATGTCCTACTTTCCACCCATTGGGCACCGGGGGACCGGCATCGGGCTGAGCCCGTATCAGGTTGATTCCCAGGACCTGACCAGGGTACCCTTCCGCTCTCTCATGGATTATATCAACAACAACACGATGCTGTTTCCCCAGACGGAGAGCCTGGAAAACATCCACAATTTGCACCATATTTTAAGCCTGGAAGGCGTCAACGGCACCATCGTCGGGCCTTTTGACCTGGCGATTGACATGGGAGGCATGGACCCGAAAGCCGTGGCAGCAGAAGTGGTAACCGCACCCGCCGTTGAAGAGAGGCTGAAGCAGATACTTCAAATCTGCCGGAAAGCAGGCAAGGTGGCCGGCATCGGCGGCTTCACTCCTGAGACTCTGGCCAGATGGGCGAAGGCAGGCTATAACCTGCTTCTCGTCGGTTCTGTCCTTGACGGCAATGTTGAAACGGTGCGCCCAGCGATTGAAAAAGCGCGCGAGCTTATAGGCTAAAGGTTTCAATGCAAAATTACACTGTAGTAAAACAACCAGAGCAGGAGGAATTCTAACATGGGCAGAAAAGTGAGAGTGGCCGTCACCCGCGACCTTTTTGACGCAGAAGGGAAGTCGGTTAGCCCCGGACCCGGGCCGTCAGTGCTGGACAAGATGCCGGACGTGGAGTGGGATAAGTTTCAGGAGTACCTGACAGAGGTTACCCCGGAGCAGGCCAGGGGGTTCGATATGGTGATTTCCTTCGCTCCCTACTGGACCAGGCCTACGCTGTCCGCATGCGAACAGCTTCTTTCCATCCACCGCGGCGGCGTCGGTTACGATATGGTGGATGTGCCTGCCTGCACCGACGCTGGAGTCGCCCTTTTCATCGTTCCGGCGGCAGTACGCCGGCCGGTGGCCACCGGTATCATGGCAATGATGCTTGCCCTGGCAACACGCCTCCGAATCAAGGATATAGTAACCCGAGAAGGGCGCTGGGATGACGGAAGGAAAAAGTACCCCGGTATCGGACTGGCGGGAAAGACGCTGGGCTCGATAGGCATCGGCAACATCGGCCATGACTTGTTCCGGCTCGCCAAGCCTTTCGGCATGAAACACATCGCCTACGACCCCTACATCACCCAGGATGCCGTCAAAGACGTCGATGTGCAGCTTGTCGACATGGATACCGTGCTGTCCCAGTCCGACTTCGTGAACGTAAGTTGTCCACTGAGCGAGAAGACCCGTCATCTAATCGGTGAAAAGGAGTTAAAGAAGATGAAACCGACCGCCTACATCATCAACACTTCACGCGGTCCGGTCATCGACGAGGCAGCACTGATAAAGGCACTGAAGGAAAACTGGATTCAGGGTGCCGGCATAGACGTCTACGAGCAGGAGCCCGCCCCGGCGGACAATCCTCTGTTCAAGCTGGAAAACGCTATCCTGACCCCGCATTCCATCGCCATGACCGACGAGTTTTATATCACGATGTGGGAACTGATTGCCAAACAGATACGCCAGATGATTGATGGTGAAAAGCCAGAGAAACTGGTCAATCCGGAAGTCTGGGACAGGCCTGAGTTTCAAAATAAACTGAAAAAATTCCACCAGGAAATGAAATAAAGCGAGTTACCTTGAGCAAGGAGGCAGAAAATGAGTATGTTTGACCTCTCAGGAAGAGTCGCCATCGTTACCGGTGGCAACCAGGGAATCGGCCTTGCCATCTCCCGGGGCCTCGCTGGCGCCGGCGCGACCGTGGTTATCGCCAACCGACGTGCCGCCGAGGGACAGAAAGCAGCGGAATCACTGCAAAAAGACGGGTTCAATATTGTGGCCATCCCCACCGATGTGAGCCAGAAGGCCTCCATTGCCGCCATGGTGGAAAAAGTGATGAACCAGTTCGGGAAAATCGATATCCTGGTCAACAACGCCGCCGTGATGATACGGAAGCCGCTGGAGGACTTTGAGGAAAACGAGTGGGACACCATACTCAATACCAACCTCAGGGGCCTCTTCCTCTGCTGTCAGCTCGTGGGCAGGGAGATGATAAAGCGGAAAAAGGGCAAAATCATCAATCTCTCTTCCATCCTGTCGCAGATAGTACAGCCAGGGCGGGGGGTCTATGCCACAGGCAAAGCCGGCGTTTCCCAACTGACCCGCGCCCTTGCCCTCGAGTGGAGCAAGTACAATATCAACGTAAACGCCATTGGCCCCGGTCTGACCATTACGCCGATAAACGAGAAGTACTTCGGAGAAAATCCGGATGAACTGAAAAGAATCATAAACACGATACCGATAGGCCGGGAGGCTTACCCCGTGGACTATGCCGGCACAGCCGTGTTTCTGGCCTCGGACGCATCCGACTACGTTACCGGTCAAACGCTGCTGGTTGACGGCGGCATGACCATTGTCTAATTGGATTTAACTTCAGAGATTAAAAACAAAAAGGGGGGAGTGAAGAAATACTCCCCCTCTTCATTTCATATAACGACTAATCAAGCACCTGAGGGTTGACCGGGAATTTCGGCCTCTCCCACCTGACAAGATGCCTGGCCGTGGAGTGAGCCAAATATAATATCAATGTCAATGCTATCGGACCTGGCCCGACCATCACTCCCTTAAATAAAAAATACTACGAGGAAAACCCGGATAAATTGCAGCAGACGATACAGTCCATCCCCATGGGCCGGATGGGCGACACTTCGGACTACATGGGTGCGGCTGTCTTTCTCGCCTCGGAGGCCTCCAATTTTGTCACCGGTCAGACATTGCTCGTCGAGGGTGGCTCCACTATATGGTAGATACCAGGTGATGTATAACTTCAAACCGTCCGGATTTAAGGAGGTGTTATGTATGGCTGATTATGAAGCATTAAAGAAAAAAGTTCAGGAGCTGGTCGGGAAAGCCTGGGATGTTGAGCCCATCAGGGCCTGGTTTAAGAAGCTCGATGAGGAAGGTATTCCCAGAAAGACTTTACTCCACAAGGAGATAATCGCCAATAAAGAGGAGGTCCTGGAACGCGTTCAGCGAAAGGGTGAGGAATGCGAATTCCTCTGCCACAACTGAGCCAAGGGCGCGGCTCTTCCCGTGATGGAGGAGTTCGGTCTGGGGAGTATGGAAATTATTCAAGCGCTGTCCCCGTTTCCCGGCTTTGGTAGTACCGGCAGAATCTGCGGTGCCGTGTCCGGAGGTCTGATTACCCTCGGTCTGTACTTTGGCAGCCCGGACATGACTAACTACGACAAAATCAGCGCCACTATGGATGCCGCCCGCAAGTTCCTGCCCCGCTTTGAAGAAGTGCTTGGCTCACTGCAATGTTCGGAAATACAAGAGGACGTGGTATTCGGCCGGTTTATGGACCCCCGGGCCAGCCAAGAAAACAGGCAGGCTTTTATAGACGCCAAAGGTTATGAAAAGTGTACGCTGCCCACAGGCATCGGTGCCAGGCTGGCCGCAGAAATCATTATCGAAAGCATGGAACAGGAGTAAGGGGCGCCGTATTGTCTATAACTGCTGAAGATATACTGACCCGTAAAGGCATAAAATCAACCGGAATACGCATCCAGTCGGCGTTTCAGTGCCCGGTATTGCTCCCATATCGCCTGCGGCATTCTGGCGCCGAACTTATTGAAGAATTCCTCAATCCCGGCGGTTTCCTGTGCCCATTCGTCTTTATTTATGTCAAATAGTTTTTCGAAACTATCCCGTGGAAAATCCAGGCCCTCAAGGGTAAAGTCATCATAATTTGGTATCAGGCCCAGAGGCGTTTCTTTGGCTGAGACACGACCTTTCACCCGGTCAATAATCCATTTCAGCACGCGTATATTCTCGCCAAACCCCGGCCAGATGAAATTGCCACCTTCGTCAACCCGGAACCAGTTCGCCGAATAAATCTTTGGTGCCTGCGCTGCTCTCTTCCCGGTATCAATCCAATGTTGAAAATAATCGCCCATGTTATAGCCACAGAAAGGAAGCATCGCCATCGGGTCTCTTCTCAAGACGCCCACCTGCTGTGCCGCCGCCGCCGTTGTCTCGGACCCGTTCCTGGTTCCCATGAATACGCCGTGAACCCAGTCGAAAGATTCCACTATCAAAGGTATCGTCCTTGTCCTTCGGCCACCGATTATTATGGCCGAAATCGGGACTCCCTTCGGGTTGTCGAATTCAGGAGAAAGCCTTGGTGTGTTATATATTGAGGTGGTGAACCTCGCGTTGGGGTGAGCAACTTTCTTGTCTGAAGATGCGTCCCATGGATTTCCCTGCCAGT
Organism: Chloroflexota bacterium; assembly: GCA_018829775.1. Classification (NCBI taxonomy): domain Bacteria; kingdom Bacillati; phylum Chloroflexota; species Chloroflexota bacterium. The sequence continues at coordinate 15,387 of JAHJTL010000054.1, forward strand.
CCAGCACATTTCTCGGAACGGCGCTGTCCAGACCTTCCCACCAGGGCTCGTTGGTGTCAACATTCAATCCGGTATTGGTAAACAGGGTGGGATAGAATTTGTTATTTTTCAATGTTTTCAACATATTGGGATTCGTTTTCATCGAAGTTCCCGGAGCAACACCGAAATACCCTTTTTCCGGATTCACCGCATAGAAGCGACCATCGGGACCGACGTTTATCCAGGCGATATCATCGCCCAGCGTCCAGATTTTGTAGCCAGGCAGGGTGGGTTGAAGCATGGCCAGATTTGTTTTTCCGCAATAAGAGGGAAAGGCGCCCAGAATATATGTTATCTCACCATCAGGGTCTTCGACACCCATAATAACCATATGCTCCGCAAGCCAGCCCTCATTCAGCCCCAGCCAGGAAGCGATTCTCAGGGAGAGGCATTTCTTCCCCAGCAAGGCGTTCCCGCCATAACCGGAACCTATGCTCCAGACCAGATTATCCTGCGGGAAATGCATGATGTATCTTTTGTTGGGGTCAAAATCACGTACCGAGTGTATCCCTTTAACGAAATCTTCACTATCCCCTATCTTGTCCAGAACACGTTTTCCCAGAATGGTCATTATCCTCATGCTTATGGCTACGTAAGA
>JAHJTL010000055.1 GCA_018829775.1 Chloroflexota bacterium
AGCTTATCCAGACCCCGGATGTTTTCCCGGGTTTGCTTCAGCATTTCCTCCCGCTTCCGTGCCCTTTCCGCAACTAGCTTTGCTATCGCTGCCTCCCTCTCTTCGGCTTTTACCTCCTCAAGGCCCATCTCTTGAATCGCTTTCTCTCCCTCCGGCGTTCCCGCCACCAGCAGGACACCAGTATCAAGTTTGGCGCAGAGCAGACCGATGGTGAGGTCAGCGCCCATGGGGGCCGGATATTCGCAGACCTGGCAGGCCTGGCGGAGGAGAGGGTCCTCTTTTCCCTCTCGAATTCGGTCCAGGAAATCCTCGGTCGGTGATGAGCTTTCCTGGACTGATTTCCCGTAGTCATCAATAGAGTAAGTCCCAAAACAATCAATGCCGATAAGGAGTAAATTTTCCAGCGAGGCCTGCTTGAGTTTCACCAGTTCGACGAGCGCCCTGAGTTCACAGGAGCGCAGCACAACGCCCAGCCGCTCCGGACTTGAAGATATCATGGTGATCCTGGAGACGAGGCGAGAGGAACTCACCGGCATCACTGGCGCCAGTGGATTGGCCCTTTGCAGTTGCTCCGGGCTGCTCACGATGGTCGGCACCACGTTGTCGCCGGTAGGCAGTTCCAAGGGTACCAGCAGCGCATCGACCAGTTTCTTTTCCAGGAGACCGGCCAGGAACTGGCGAATCGCCCCGAGTACGTCTTGGTTTTCAACAGGCAAAATTGCGTACCGCTCCATCTCCATTTCCTAAATGGACCAGTCCTTTCCCATTGGATTTGGCCCCAATTTCCTGGTTGACTCGGTGACTTCATTCATGGTGCGGGCAAACTTGGCGCCCTCGGCAGCGCTTATCCATTTTATCCAGACCCTATCGTCCTCAAGGCCGAGGGTACTCAGTACGGTCTTCAATATGGCCATTCTCCTTCTGGCCTTGAGATTTCCGGAGACGTAGTGGCAGTCGCCGGGAGGACATCCCCCCACCATCACGCCATCGGCCCCGCCGAGCAGTGCCCGCAAAACGTAAACCGGGTCCACCGACCCGCTGCACATGGTTCGGATGGGGCGGATATTGGCCGGGTACTGCATGCGGAGCGTGCCGGCGAGGTCGGCAGCGGTAGCCGTACACCAGTTGCAGAAGAAGCCCACGATTACCGGTTCAAACTCTCTTTCCTCGGCCACTTCATTACCTCCTTATTATCAAAGCGCGGCATCAATCAGTGAAAATACCTGCCTGTCCCTGAAGCCTCTTATTTTAGCGGCGCCACTGGGGCAGGCCACCACGCAGGCCCCGCAGCCCTGACACAAAGCCTCCCGTACCACAATCTCATTGCTTTCCTCATCTCTGGCTCTGGCATCGTAGGGGCAGACGGTGATGCACATCTCGCATTTGCGGCACAGCCTCTGAACAATCTCGGAGATTATTCTTCCGACTTTCAACTGCTTCGAAGTTAGCAGTGATATTGCTCTCCCGGCGGCGGCCCGTGCTTGGGCGATGGTCTCCTCGACGCTGCGCGGCGAGTGGGCCAGCCCGCAGACGTAGATGCCATCCTTCAGAAACTCCACCGGGCGGAATTTTTCCTCCGCCTCGTGGAAAAATCCGTCTTCATCCGTCTCCACCCCCAGGATATCGGCGAGCGCCCTGTTCTCATTGGGAACGACCCCCGTGCTCAGGACAACAAGGTCGGGTTCAAGCACCAGCTTGCCCCCCAACACCGGCTCCAAAAGCTCTACGGTCAACTTCCCGTTATCCTGTTTCACCTCTGGCCTGCTATCCGGCTCGTAGCGTATAAACTGCACGCCCTTTTCCCGCGCCAGAGTATAATATTCCTCTTTAAAGCCATAACTCATTATATCCCGGTGGAGAACGTTCACCTCGATGCCGGGATTGGCTTCCTTCAATTCTAACGCGTTCTTTATTGCCTGCGCGCAGCAGACGCGACTGCAATAGGGCCGGGCTTCGTCCCTGGAGCCAACGCATTGTATCATAACGACCGAGCTTAACCCACCCGGGCCGAGTTCTCCAGCAGACAGTCGCTTCTCCAGTTCCCGCTGCGTGATTACTTTTTTGTTTTGTCCATGCAGGTACTCTTGAGGGGAGTATTCCTCGCCACCGGTCGCCACAATGAGCGCACCAACCTCCAACGCATTGAAAGACCCGTCTTTCTCTTTAATGCTAATCCTGAAATTCCCGGCATAACCGCTCACCGCCGCCACCTCCGACTCCATATGCAGATGGATTTGAGAGCTGCCGCTCACCTGCTCTATGGTGTCCCTGAGCAACGGTCGCGTATCGCCGCTTTCCAGGGTAGAAAACACATCTTTAAGGTTTCCGCCCAGCTCCGGCGACCGCTCGACAAGGTGGACCTCGATTCCGTGCCGAGCGATGGCTAAAGCCGCCGTCATACCGGCAATGCCGCCACCGATGACCAGCGCGTGGGGTATCACCACGGTCGGTGGGATAGGCAGATATTCCAGTTGCCGGACGTCTTCCAGGGCCATGGCCAGCATGCTTTTCGTCTTTGCCAGTGCCGCGTCGGACTGGTCACGGTGCACCCAGACAACTTCTTCTCTGAGATTCACTACCTTGATTTTATCTGCATCAATTCCAGCCTCGACAGCCAATTTACCAAGCATGGATTCATTGACATACATGCCACACGCACCAAGTACCAGGCGGTTGACCTTGTGCTCCTTCACTCGCTTTTTTATTACTCCCAGCGAATCGCCCAGGCAGAGATATGACATCTGTTCGACGTGAACAACGCCCGGTAATTTACTGATATGATTTACTACCTGCTCAAGGTCAAGGGCAGATTCAATCTCACCGCCACAGCCGCACAGGAAAACGGCGATTTGCGGCTCTTCCTCTCCGGCTGGTTTCTCCGCCGGCTCTTTTTCCTTCAGGCGGGCTGGGGGTGAATTGAGCCATTTTGTCGCCTCGTCGGCGGCGGCACCGGCTTCGACCATGGTATCAACGATATCCTTGGGACTGGCCGCACTGCCACAAACATATATCCCCTCCCGCGACGTCTCTACCAAAGAGAACGGTCGCGTCTGGCAGAAGCCCCACCGGTTCGTTTCCAAGCCAAGAACCTGACAGAGCTCATGGAATTTCGGGGCTGGTGTCTGCCCCACGGAAAGCACGGCCATTTCAAATTCACGTTTGACTATTGAGCCATCATCTGAAGTCACGGTCAGCATCAGGTTATGGGTCTGCGGGTCTTCTTTCACCACCGGGACACGACAGCGGGTGAAGTTCACGCCGAGTTCATCCCTGGCCCGCTCATAGTAGCGATGGTAACCCTTGCCGAATGCCCTCAGGTCCATGAAGAAGATATGGACATCCGCCTGCGGACAGGTCTGCTTGATGAGCGTGGCCTCCTTAATGGCAAACATACAGCACGCCGAGGAACAGTAATCTCTCTGGCGGTCCCGCGAGCCGATGCACTGCAAGAAGGCAATAGACGCTGGCGTTTTGCTATCCGAAGGACGAAGCAGTTTACCCTCAAAAGGTCCGCCCGGGCTGAGTATCCGCTCCAGCTCAATGCTGGTTATCACGTTGGGATAGCGCCGGTAGCCATACTGCGTGGCGAGGCGTGGGTCGAATTCCTCGAAGCCGGTCGATAGAATAATGGCACCCACCTGGAGCTGCCTGATGCTTTCTTCTTCTACAAGCTGAATGGCCTTGGTCGGGCACCTGTTCACACACTCTCCGCACCGGGTGCACCTCGCCCAGTCTATGGCATACAGTCGAGGATTGGCGTAGGGGTTCGGCACATCGATGGCCTTCTTTCGGCTCAAGCCTTCGTCGAACTGATTTTCCACCTCGACCGGGCATACCTCGGCGCAGAGGCCACAGCCAATGCATAATTCGGAATCCACGCCGGTACTCTTTGTGCTTAACGTTGCCTTGAGATCACCTGCCTTGCCTTGCAGTTCGGTTATTTCCGTGTTGTATAACAGCTCGATATTGGGATGAAGCAGTCCGCGTCGCAGGCAAGATTGGGAGAATAAGTCTCTATTAAGAGTCGGGAGCATCTGGCACAGGCTGCAGTGGTTGTCCGGGAACCATGTGTCCATCTGGATGAGGGCACCCCCGATGCCCGGCTTCCGTTCGCAGAGATAGACGGTGTATCCCGCCTCTGCCAAATCCAGGGAGGATTTTATTCCCGCCACCCCGGCACCTATTACCAAAACTGCTTTTGACTTGGCCATTTTACCAGCTCATACATAATCCGCCGTGGCGATATCGATTATCTCGAAGAACTGCCGTGCAGTCCAGTTCCTGTGGCATATTGCTTTGGAGGGACAGGTGACCGAACAGGCGCCACAGCCATCACATACCGCTTCATTGACCCTGGCCACCCTTTTCACCGGGTCAAGTTCGATTGCCTGATAAGAACAGATGGCGACACACTGTCCACAACCACTGCATACTTCTGTGTCAACGACGGCAACCGTAGGCTCGTGGAGAAGTTCTTTGCGGGAGAAGAGGGAGAGGATTTTGCTCGCCGCACCGCTCGCCGAGGCGACGGTATCGGGCAGGTCCCTCGGCCACTGCGCCGTCCCCGCCAGGTAAATGCCGGAGGTGAGGGTCTCTACCGGCCTGAGCTTGATATGCGCTTCGGTGATAAAGCCATGCTGGTCGGTGATGATGTTCAGTTTTCTCGCCAGCTCCCTGACCCCAGGGCTGGGTACCATGGCGGTGGCCAGAACCACCAGGTCGGCGGCAACCTCAATGCTCTTTCCGGTCAGAGTATCCGCGCCCCAGACCTTGAGCTTATCACCGTCCCGGAATATCTTGGATGCTTTGCCCCTCAGATACAAGACCCTTTCCTCATCCACCACTTTCTTTACATATTCCTCGTAGCCCTTGGCATCGGAGCGAATGTCCATATAAAAAACATATACCTGCCCATCTGAAACGGACTGCTTGTAAAGCTGCGCCTGCTTCGCCACGTACATGCAGCATACCCGGGAGCAGTAGGACACACCGTGTTCCGGGTCGCGCGACCCGGCGCATTGAATGAAAACCACCTGCTCGGGTATCTTCCCATCGGACGGCCTTCGAACCTCCCCCGACGTTGGCCCGGAAGGTGAAAGCAGCCTTTCGAACTGCAGCCCATCGATAACATCCGGGTCCGGGGCATATTCCGCAATGGCACCGCACGGGACAAGCTCATATCCCGTAGCCACGATGATGGCCCCGACCTCTTCCTCGGCTATTATATCCTCCTGCCCGAAATCGATGGCATCACCGGGGCAGATATCTTTACAGGCATGGCACTTATCACCGTCGAAATGCAGACAGGCCTGCCGGTCAATCACCGGTCGCGGCGGCAGTGCCTCCGGGAAAGGCACGTAGATGGCACCTCGCGGCGAGAGCCCGCGGTCGAACTCGGAAGGAACAGCGACGGGACAGCTACCCAGGCAGAGTCCGCAGCAGTTGCATTTTGCTTCATCGACACAGGACGCCTTGCTTCTGATATTCACCTTGAAATTGCCGACGTATCCAGAGACGTCCTCCACTTCTGAATAAGCGTAAAGCCTGATATTGGGATGCGAAGCCACCTTTGACATCATCGGTGAAACCAGACCGGGTATGCGGTCACCGGTCAGGAACGTCCCTGACAGCTGCGTGGTATGTCCGCCGATGCTGGGGCTTCTTTCCACCAGTACTACCTCGTAGCCGCTATCGGCAATGTCCAGCGCGGATTGCATCCCCGCCACCCCGGCCCCGACAACCATCACCCTTTTGGTCAGCGGCACCACCAGCGGGGTAAGAGAGATATTGCGACGCAGTTTTTCGATGACCGATTTAATGATTGATACCGCTTTTCTGGTAGCCGTCTCTTTATCGGCAGCATGGGGCCAGCTGCACTGCTCCCGTATATTGGCAATCTCACATAAGTAGGGATTAAGGCCTTCAGACTCAGCCAGCTTGCGAAACGTCGTCTGGTGCAGGGAGGGCGAGCAATTGCTCATGACAATGCCGTTCAGGTCCTTCTCTCTGATTGCCTTGCGCACCAGCTCCTGACCCGGGTCGGAGCACATGTAGATGTAGTGCTCGGCGTGGGCCACACCGGGATAGTCCTTAATCTGCTCGACAACGCGTTCAACGTCCACCGTGCCGGCGATATTCAACCCGCAGTGGCAGACAAAGACGCCGATTCTCTTCTCTTTCATCGCTGTTCCACTTTTTCCAGCGCTGATTCCTTATGCGAGAAAAGGACAAGTACCTTACTGGCGGCACCGCTCCCCTGGGCCACTGAATCGGGAATGTCTTTAGGTCCCTGGGCTGTTCCGGCAACGTAAATGCCCGGTACCGAAGTCTCCAGTGGACGCAGTTTGGCGTGCACTTCGGTTATAAACCCGTGTTCATCCGTGTTTATGCCAAGTGCCTGCGCCAGTTCTTCACTGGTCGGGTCAATTATCATAGCCATGCCCAGCACTACCAGGTCGCAGGACAGTTCGATTTTCTTCCCGGTCAGGGTATCGGCCCCCCAGACCCTGAGCTTTTTCCCGTCCCGGAAAACCTTGGATACTCTTCCCCTCAGGTACAATACGCCGTCCTCTTCCACGGCCCTCTGCACAAACTCCTCGTAGCCTTTCCCCGTGCTCCGGGTGTCCATATAGAAGATGTATGCCTGGCCGTCGGGGACAGCGTGCTTGTAGAGCATGGCCTGTTTCGCCAGATACATGCAGCACACCCGGGAACAATAAGGCACACCGTGCTCGGGGTCGCGGGAGCCCACACAGGAGATGAATACCACCTCTTTAGGTGCTTTCGCGTCGGACGGCCGCAATACCACCCCGGCAGTAGGACCTCCCGGGCAGAGTATCCTTTCAAACTGAATCCCATCCAGAATGTCCGGGTCCGATTCAAACTCAGTGATTGCCTTTGTGGGAGTGAGTTCAAACCCGGTGGCCACGACAATGGCGCCGACATCATATTCCTCATAACGGTCAACCATCTCGTGATTGATGGCTTTTCTTTCACAGGCTGCCTCACAGGAGAGGCATTCGCAACAGCCAGCGCAGTTCAGACAGCGTTTGGCTTCCGCAATGGCCACCTTTTCGTCGAAGCCAAGCTCAACCTCGGCAAAGGAACCTGCTCTCTGTTTCAGGTCCAGCATCGGCATAGCTGCCCTCGACCCCGGCAATATTCCTTCCTTTGAGACTTCCTCGACTCTGTGCGGCTGCTCTGGTCTTCCCTGGCGCAGATTCGTACCACTTAAATATCGGTCGATGCTTTCCGCGGCTTCATTGCCGGCCGCAACGGCTCCAATGACATCGGCCGGACCGGAGACCACATCACCGCCGGCGAAGACGCCGGCAAGATTTGTTTCAAATGTGACCGGGTCTGTTGAGAGGGTCTCCCGCTCAGTGTAAGCCAGCTTCTCGGGTAATCCAGCCTTGTCTACCGTCTGTCCGATGGCGATAATGGCATTATCAACATCCATGATAAACTCTGAGCCCTTGAGTGGTATCGGCCGCCTCCGACCGCTGGCATCAGGCTCACCAAGCTCCATACGGATGCACTCGATACCGGTTAATTTATCCCCCTGGCTCAGAACCTTTACCGGCGCGGCCAGGATGTGAAGTTTTATGCCTTCCTTTTCCGCCTCATCAACCTCACCGGCAACCGCCGGCATCTCGTCCCGCGAACGACGATACAGAATACTGACCTCTTCAACGCCGAGACGCCGGGCAACTCTGGCGGCATCCACCGCCGCATTGCCCCCGCCGATAACTGCCACCCGACTGCCCAAACTGATTTTATCCCCCGAACTTACTCTCTTTAAAAAATCAAGGGCATGAATGACACCCGATGTGTCTTCGCCAGGAATGCCCATCTTCTGGCTTATCCCGGCGCCCGTACCCAGGAAAACCGCCCTGTATCCCCCGGCGAAGAGCTTGCTCAGGTCCCCCACCGGACTATTCGTCTTGATTTCCACGCCGAGTTCCCTGATATAATCGATCTCGTTATCCAGTATATTATTCGGTAACCGGTATTCTGGAATTCCATAGCGCAGCAGGCCGCCGGCCATAGGCATGGCTTCGAATACGGTCACCGGATATCCTCTCCTGACCAGATCATAGGCGCAGGCCAGGCCCGCCGGCCCGGAGCCAACGATAGCTACTTTCTCCTGCTTCGTCCTCTCAACCGGAATCGCCTTCTCCCTGCCTTCCTTCAGCTCGTAATCGGCAATGAATCGCTTCAGGGCACGAATGGCCATGGGTTGTTCCACGGTCTTGCGTTCGCAATCTGTTTCACAGGGGTGAGTGCAGACCCGCCCGATTACCCCGGCGAAGGGCATGGTCCGACGCACCACCTCCAGGGCTTCTCTGTACTTTCCCTGGGAGATAAGGGCGATGTAGCCCTGAGCGTTAACGCCCGCCGGGCAGGCGATTCGACACGGTGAGATTCCTCTCTTTTCCACGGTAAAGACAGCGGGCACTGCCTGACCGAAGGGCTTGTAGATCGCTTTCTGTGCAACTACTCCGCGCTCATATTCGCTGTATACTTCTACCGGGCATACGGGAGAACAATCCCCGCATCCGGTGCACTTATCCCGGTCCACATAGGAAGCCTTTCTTCTAACGCGGACGGAGAAATTCCCTACCTGACCGGAAACCTTCTCTACCTCCGAATAGGTCAGGAGTCTGATATTGGGGTGCTGGCCGACCTCCACCATCTTGGGCGTCAGGATGCACTGCGGGCAGTCCAGCGTGGGAAAGACCTCGGAGTACTGGATCATATGCCCGCCGATGCTGGGGGTTCTTTCCACCAGAATAACTTCATATCCGGCATCGGCGATGTCCAGGGCCGCCTGAATACCGGCCACCCCACCGCCAATAATCAACGCCCTTCTGGTAACAGAATCGCCTAACCTTCCCATTGCTTTTCCATACCGTAATTAAGAGACCAGCTTCTTGCTCTTGAGGAGAGAAAGCGAGTCAGCATAGTCCAGTTCAAAATGGCAAACCTCCGGGTCAATTCCCAGCGAAATGGCCAGAAGCTGACTGAAATAGAAAATCGGCATGCCCTGAAAATCGCTGTATTTCTGCATTAATTCAGACTGTCTCTGGCTGAGGTTGAAATGACAGAGGGGACAGGTGAGGACCATGGCCTCGGCGTCCCGCCTCAGTGCCGAGCTCAATATCTCCCAGGCGCGCTGGGTAATGGAGTCGGGATTCCCCACGATTTGAAATGCGCCGCAGCATTCGGTGGCGTAAGGGAAATCAACCGCCTCGGCACCTATGGCTTCCATCAGTCGGTGCAAAATGGTTGGCCTCTCCACCTGGTCTATAGCCACCTCCTGAGGCCGCAGCAGGGTACAGCCGTAGTATGGTGCCACCTTCAGGCCCTGCAGCGGAACCTTGACTTTGGCAGCGATGTTCTCCCAGCCGACCTCATCCCGCAGCACTTCGAGGAGATGGACGACCTCCACCTCCCCATTGTAGTCAACCTCCTCTTCCATGAAGTCGTTAAGGGTCTTCCTTTTTTCGCCGTCATTCCGCATCAGCAGGTTCGCCCGCTTCAGCGTATGGTAGCAAAAAGAGCACAGCGTACCCACTCTGTCACCGCCCTGCTCTTTGACGCGAATCAAGTTTCTCACCGGCGCCAGGTGATGAGCCAGGTCGTCTTCAGCCAGCGAATAGACGGTGCCGCAGCAATTCCAGCGCTCGATTTCAGCCAGCCTGATGCCCAGGGCATCCATGGCGGCAACGGCGGAATCCTCGAGGCCTTTTGCCCTGGTCTTCAACGTACACCCTGGATAGTAACTCAGTTCCATAACATCCCTCAGGCAGTATGCTTTCGGAAGCCGCTGACCAGCGCTATCTGGGGAAGCTCGCCGACGGTTTCTTTCGGAATGCTTGATGCGCTCACGTAGTCGATATTTTTCCTCAAGGTGATAAGCCTTATCGCCTCCATCACCCTGCCCAGGTCGACCCCGCGCGGACAGCGAACAGTACAGGTAAGGCAGGAAGCGCAGAGCCAGACGGTCTTTGATGCGGCGATATCCTCCTCAAGTCCGAGCTGTGCCAGTCGAATAATCTGATTGGGCAGCCAATCCATGGCGAAGCACATGGGACAGCCCGCCGAGCACTTTCCGCACTGGTTGCAGGAAAGAAGGTCCTGCCCGGAGATTTCGGTTACTTTCTTGACAAAGTCACTCTGGAGCGTCTTTGAGGAGATATGAATCTTCATTCCAATGCCTTAATCGAAATCCGGGCAGAGCCCGGAAATGCCTTTACGCTGAGTTTTAAAGCATACACTGGACTATTTCAATGGCAATTTGAGGTGATTCGTGGCCCTGGCGATTCATCCACCTGCCGGCAAATTTCTTTTCCAGCATATATTTTTATTCTAACAAATGCAATATAAAAAGCAAAATCGGATGGCCAAGCCAAATAGAAAAGAGGCAATTCTGACATTCCCCTACATCTTAAACTTGTGTGCCCACGGCCGATTAGATATAATAGTTTGGCAATCAGATGAACAGGGTTGAGATATATCAGGGGTGGTGTAAGAAGTGTGGCATCTGTATAGCTTTCTGCCCCCATAAAGTCCTTGAAGCTGATGATTCCGATTACCCCATCGTAAAGAACCCCGAGAAATGCACCGGATGCCTGCTCTGCGAGATGAGATGTCCCGATTTTGCCATCGTGGTGTACAAAGATGAAGAAACTCGCCAGGAAACAGGTTCTCCTGCAGGGAAATGAGGCCTGCGCTGAAGGCGCCCTGATGGCCGGCTGCCGCTTCTATGCCGGATACCCCATCACGCCGGCAACGGAGATTATGGAGATTATGGCCCGGAAGCTGCCCGAGGCCGGCGGCGTCTTCATTCAGATGGAAGACGAGATTGCCAGCCTGGGTGCAGCTATCGGTGCTTCGCTGGCCGGCAGTAAAAGTATGACGGCCACGAGCGGGCCTGGTTTCTCACTGATGCAGGAGCACATCGGCTTTGCCTGCATGGCTGAAGTCCCCTGCGTTATCGTCGATGTAATGCGGGGCGGTCCGAGCAGCGGCCTGCCCACGCAGCCATCCCAGAGCGATGTCATGCAGGCCCGCTGGGGCACCCACGGCGACCACCCCATCATCGCCCTTGCCCCTTCCTCCGTCTACGATTTTTTCGAGCTGACCGTGCAGGCTTTCAATCTTTCGGAACGATACCGCACCCCCGTCATCCTGCTCGTCGACGAGGTGGTGGCACACATGAGGGAAGGGGTTGTTTTGCCCACCAGGGATAATTTGGAAATCGAAGAGAGACCCCGCCCCACCGTGCCACCGGAATGGTATATTCCCTACGCCGACCCGGGCACCGGCGTGCCGACGATGCCGGCGTTTGGCGATGGTTACCGCTATCACGTTACCGGACTGTACCATGATGTGAGGGGCTATCCCACCGTTCGCACCGATGAAGTAGAACCGCTCATCCACCGGCTCTTCACCAAGATATCCAAGGACTTCGACCGTCTGCAGTGGTTCGACGCATATGAAACCGATGACGCCAGGGTAACGATAATCGCTTACGGCTGCGTGGCGCGTGCCGCGCTCCGGGCGGTGCAGCAGGCACGAGAAAAAGGTCTTAAAGTGGGTCTGGTCAATCTCAAAATCCTCTGGCCTTTCATGCGCCGCACCATAGTCGAAGTGCTGGAAAATTCGGCAAAAGTCCTGGTGCCTGAACTGAACATAGGGCAGATTTCCAGAGAGGTGAAGAGGGTCAATCAAAGCCGCTGTGAGGTGGCCACTTTGAACAAGGTCGATGGTACGCCCATCAAGCCCGCGGAAATCCTGCAAACGCTGGAGGAGATTTACCCATGAGGGAACCGACACACCTCGTCCATAAATATCTCCGCTCCAGCAAGCGGTTCCCGCACATCTGGTGTTCCGGCTGCGGCATTGGCATTTTCATGCAGGCCCTGATCCGGGTTATCGACCGGGAGGGGTACGGCAAAGACGACATCGTCCTCATATCCGGTATCGGCTGCTCCGGTCGCCTCCCCGTATATGTTGACTTCAACACGTTGCACACCACACATGGGAGGGCGCTCACCTTCGCCACCGGAATAAAGCTGGCCAATCCCCGACTCAAGGTGATAACGGTAATGGGTGACGGCGATGCCGTTGCCATCGGGGGGAACCACTTCATTCATGCTGCCCGGCGCAACGTTGAGATAACCAGCTTTATCCTCAACAACAACGTCTACGGTATGACGGGGGGCCAGACTTCCCCGACTACGCCCTACGGAGCTATAACCACGTCATCGCCATACGGTAACCTCGAGCCTGATTTTGATATCTGCCGGCTGGCCGAGGCCGCCGGGGCGGTATTCGTGGCCCGTTCCACTGTTTACCACACGCGCCTCCTAGAGCGACTCATTGGCCAGGCGTTGCAAAAGAAGGGGTTCGCCATGGTGGAAGTGGTATCGCACTGTGTTATACATGCCGGCCATTTCCTGAAGCTCAAATCGCCGGTGGAAATGATGAAATGGCAGAAGGACAATTCCGTTACGGTTGAAAAAGCGAAACAGTTGAGCGACGCTGAACTGGAAGGCAAGCTGGTCATCGGCGTCCTGGCAGATAGAGAAAGGCCAAACTACCATGAGCAATACCACCGTCTCCACGGCGAAAAATCCAAGGCTTGAAATCCGGATAGCCGGCGCTGGAGGTCAGGGTATCATTCTGGCCGGTATAATGCTGGCCGAGGCGGGGATTATCCAGGACCTTTACGTGGCGCAGAGCCAGAGCTACGGCCCGGAAACAAGGGGCGGTAACTCCATCTCCGAGGTCATTCTGAGCAATACGGTGATTGATTTTCCCCAGTCTACGGAGCTGGACGTGCTCATCGCCCTCACTCAGGTAGCCTGTGACAAGAACCTGCCGGATATGAAAGATGCTGGGCTGGTCATCGTTGATTCCGACGCAGTGCGGCGAGTTCTCTGGGAGAAAATCATCTCAATTCCTTTCGGGGAAATAGCCCGCAAGGTCGGTGAGGAACGCGCTATCAATGTGGCCGCTCTCGGCTCGCTGGTACCTTTCTGTCCGCTCATCAACCGCCGTGTTTTGACCAGGGCTATCGCCAGTCGACTGCCATCGGCAAAACTGGAGGCGAACCTGCAGGCGTTCGACAAAGCGCTGCAATTTGCCAGCAGACTGAAAGACCGTCTGAAGTATGCCGGGGCAACGGAAGAATTCGAAATTTAGTGCTTGCATCGTCACTAATGCCGCTTAAAACAGAACGATGAAACTTTTTGAGTTCGAAGCCAAGGATATCCTGAAAAGATATGGCATCCTGACTCCGGTGGGAAAAGTGGTCAGCAGCCCCGCTGAAGCCGAATCGACCGCCGCAGAAATCGGTGGGCCGGTGGCCTTGAAATCACAGGTGCTGGTCTCAGGCAGGGGTAAGTCGGGCGGAATCTTATTTGCCAGCGACGCTCAAGAGACAAGGGAAATCGCGGCAAAACTCTTCGGTAGCGACATCAAAGGCTCTACAGTAGCAAATATATTGATTGAACAGAAAATCGACATAGTTGATGAGTTTTACGCCTCGGTAACGATAGACAGACAGGCTAAAAAATATGTCGCCATGGCGTCCACCAGCGGTGGCATTGACATCGAGGAAATCGCCCGAGAATCGCCGGAGAAAATAGCACGTCATCATGTCGACCCCATCAAAGGTCTCGATGAACATATGGCTCGAAAAATGCTGGCCCCGTTTACAGCTTTGTCCGCATCTGACGCAATTACGATAAGCGAGATTATCCATAAACTTTACCGCATCGCCATGGACTACGATGCCGAGCTGATTGAAATCAATCCCCTGGCCAAGACAGCGTCTGAAGAGCTGGTGGCCTGCGATGCCCGCATAATCATCGATGATAACGCCCTTTTCCGGCACCCTGAGTTTGAAGGTACGGAAATCGCCAGAATAGAGGCCAGCCCGGCCGAGATCGAGGCGAGAAAGCAGGGGCTGGCCTATGTTGACCTCGATGGTGATATCGGCATTATCGGCAATGGCGCTGGTCTGATGATGGCCACGCTGGACGTGGTGCACCTCTTCGGTGGCAAGCCGGCCAACTTTCTGGACATCGGTGGTGGGGCCGGGGCAGAAACCATCAGGAAAGCTCTCACCATCATCATGTCGAAGCCGAAGGTAAAGGCGGTCTTAATCAATATCCTGGGTGGAGTTACACGCTGCGACCTCGTGGCGCAGGGTATCATTGAAGCACTCGATGCCTCGTCGGTTAAGAAACCGATTGTGGTGCGGATGATGGGCACGAAAGAGGAGGAAGGCATCCACATATTGAAAGGGGCGGGAATCAACAGCTACTCCAATATGGAGGACGCAATCGAAGAGGTGGTGGGAATATAGTCAGGATATGAGCATCATCGTCGGTAAAGACACCAGGGCTATCGTGCAGGGCATCACCGGGAACGTGGGCCGCTTCCACACCGAAGCGATGCTCGGCTATGGGACAAAAATCGTTGCCGGCGTTACCCCGGGCAAGGGGGGACAGGAAGTCTCTGGCGTGCCTGTTTACGACACGGTTGCCGAGGCCATCAACAAACATGACGCCAACGCCACCGTTATATATGTTCCTCCTCGTTTTGCCTCGGCTGCCATAATTGAAGCCATTGACGCCGGATTGAAAACGCTGGTGGTGATTACCGACCTGATACCGCAGAAAGATTCCATCGAGTTTGTTGCCAGAGCGAATGATAACGGTGTTACCATAGTTGGCCCGAATTGTCCGGGCATCATCAATCCCGGCAACCGGGTACACATGGGCGTGATGCCGAGCCACGTTTTTCGACCCGGCAGCATCGGCATGATTTCGAGAAGCGGAACGCTCACCTATGAGATTGCCTGGCTTATCAGCAACGCCGGCCTCGGGCAGAGCACCTGCGTTGGCATCGGTGGCGACCCAATTATCGGTCTGGATTTTATCAGGGTACTGGAAATGATGAAAAAAGATGAGGAGACCGAGGCCGTGGTGCTCATCGGCGAGATAGGTGGCAATCTGGAGGAAAAGGCCGCCGAATACATCGGCAAAAGTGAATATGCCAAGCCGGTTGTCGCCTACATCGCCGGAAGGACTGCGCCTCCGGAAAAGCGCATGGGCCATGCCGGGGCCATCATCAGCGGTACCATGGGAACAGCCAAGTCCAAAATCGATGCCTTTAACGCTCACGGGATTCCGGTAGCGGAAAAGCCGAGTGATATACCGCGACTGCTGCTGGAAAGGCGGTCATGATATGCCCGCTGAATTACAGCACGATATCTGTCCCGATGACCGGGAAGTTCTTACAGGCGATTCATTCCAGATAAATATAAAAGGAAAGTAACCTGATTGACGACCAAGGAAATGGAGCCTCATCTTTTCCTTATTTTCGGCGCGCTGGGTGACCTGGCACGTCGCAAGCTGCTCCCCGCCCTCTTCCACCTCTCCACCAAAGGCGAGCTGGGGGATGGCTACTTTATTGTCGGCATCGATGTTGATGAAAACCTCGATGATAAGGGCTTCCGCTCCCGGGCACGCCAGATGCTGGCCGACGCCGGACTGCTTCTTAATGATAAGGCATCCCAATGGTGTGACCAGCGCCTTCACTACCACTGCATCGGCCAGGGGAGCCGGACAGATTACGGGAAACTGGCCGGAAAGCTCGATGCCCTGGAAAGAGAATGCGGACTGCCGGGAAATCGGGTGCTCTACCTGGCTCTCCCCTCTGACATCGTGCCGAACGCAGTGGCCGGTCTCGGAGAGGCGGGACTGAACCAGAGCTCAGGCTGGACCAGGCTCGTCCTGGAGAAACCATTCGGATGGGACCTGGCCTCCGCACAGGAACTCAATGGTGAAGTGCACCGCTACTTTGATGAATCGCAGATCTACCGCACCGACCACTTTCTGGGCAAGGAGACGGTACAGAACCTGCTGGTATTCCGTTTTGCCAATACCTTCTTTGAGCATCTGTGGAACCGCGACCACATTGAGAGCATCCAGATAACGGTGGCGGAAAGCCTGGGAATCGAAAAACGGGCCGCTTACTATGAACGCGCCGGTGCCCTGCGCGATATGGTCCAGAACCACCTGACCCAGCTCCTGGCACTCGTGGCCATGGAGGCGCCGTCGGCTTTCGAGGCCGGCGCCATACGCAACGAAAAAATCAAGGTGCTTCATCGGATTGCCCCCATCAACCCGGCAGATGTGGTCCTGGGGCAGTATGTCGGCGGGAAAATCGACGGACAGGGTATGGTCGGTTACCGGGAGGAACCGGGTGTTTCTCCGAACTCCAGCACGGAAACCTTTGCGGCACTGAAAATTGACATTCCCAACCGGCGCTGGAAAGGAGTGCCGTTTTACCTCCGCACCGGCAAACGCATGGCGCTTCGCTGCACGCAGATAGTGGTTACCTTTCACTGCGCCCCCGCCTCCATCTTCCACCCCTTTGAAGAAACATGCGGTGTCAGGCCGAACGTCCTTGTCATCACCCTTCAGCCCGACGAGGGGTTCGACCTCTATTTCCAGGTAAAGAACCCCGGCCAGCCCTTTACCATGACCACGCAGCCGCTCCACTTCCGCTACGCCGGGGCCTTCGGTGCCCTCCCCGACGCCTACAAAACCATTATCCTCGATGTTATTCTCGGTGACCAGACACTCTTTGTCTGCGACAACGAGGTGGAAACCGCCTGGCGTCTCTACGATGGCCTGCTCAAAGGTAATATCCCGGTTCACCCCTACCCGGCAGGCAGCTGGGGCCCAGCCGAAATGAACCGGCTTTTCGACGGCTGGATGAACCGGGGAGCGTAGCCATTCCGAACTAAAACTCGCTCCAGTAATGTGATATAATTTAATAGTGGGGAGATGGCGGTTAAAACGGTAGCGACCAATCGCAAGGCGTATCACAACTACCACATCGGGGAGAGCATGGAGGCGGGAATTGCTCTTACCGGTACGGAGATAAAATCGATTCGGGAAGGCAGGGTAAGCCTGGGAGACGCTTATGTCAGCCCCGAGAAGGGTGAACTGTGGCTGCTGAACGCGCATATCGCGCGCTATGAAGCCGGCAGCTATATGAGCCATGAAGCGAGACGGCCGCGCAAGTTACTCCTACACCGCAAACAGATTGAGGGCCTTGCCAGCCAGGTCGCCGAGAAGGGCCTTACCCTGGTACCGACGAAACTTTACCTGAAGGGCAGTCGGGCCAAGGTGGCCATCGCCCTGGCCAAAGGCAAAAAGCTGTACGATAAACGTGCGACCATCGCCCAGCGCGAGGTAGAGAGAGAAATCGGGCGGGCGGTGAAGAGACACAAACGGTAAAGGAGGTGGAGACAAGGTCGCCGTAGCCTGTGGGGACGCGTGGTTTCGACAGGGGACGTAGGCTACAGAGTTGCAGGCTGAGGTGCCACTGCCCTCACAAAACAAGTGGCAAAAAAACAAACGGCGAACCTGAAGTCGTTTACGCAGCTTAAAATATAGCTGCACATCCAACCCGACCTCTCCTCAACAGGTTGGGATTGGGTGACGAAAAGTTGAGGTGCCGCTGCCGGACGTCGATAAAGGCAGTGTAAGAAAAATCGACTGGTCTGGCTGAACTAGGCCAGCAGAGGTCAGCCGGATGAGAAAAAAGAGCTGGCTAAGCCTGTAGGATACTCTGGGTCGCTTCTTCTGGACGGGGAGTTCGACTCTCCCCCGTCTCCACCAGAAACAACGATGATCCCTGATAGGGTTCATTGATAATACGGATCTCAGATCCATCACGCGAAGCCGCCACCTGGAAGACAGGTCTAAATGGCGGCTTCGGCTTTACGGCGACGATGAGGTTAGACTTGGTATTGATGTAAACGGCATCCAGCATGCTGACTAGGAGCTTCCTCTGCTCTTCGAGATTAGCTAGGGACCATAGCCGCGGGAAGTCCTGGAGAAGCTTCCCGGCCTCTTCAGCGGCCTGGACTTCAGGGACGACCAGGCTTTCCAATTCCAGTTCCAGCATCCGCTTCTGGCGGGAATATTCGGCATCATCCAGCAGACCATCAATAAAGGTCTTCGCCATCCTCCGGAGCCGCTGTTGGATATCTTGCCGCTTCTTCGAAATCCTCTCGGCTTCATCCTTGATACTGATGATTGCCAGGACTTCATCGAGCCACCGGTCGCCGAGTTCGATGTTCTCAACCAGCTGGATTACCTGATTATCGGCTACATGGCAAGGGATAGAGCCGGAAGCCTCAGGACAAATACCGTAACCACGAGAGTTCTTATGTTCGCGGTAATACTGGTTTCCGTTACGGTAGGTCTGTGCCCACATCGGCATTCCGCAAAAGGCACACCGGACGAGTCCTTTCAGGAGATACTGGCGTTCCGGTCGAGGGGTGAGAGTCTCCGAACGACCGCTATTCTTTTTCGTTGTAATTTGAACTGTGTCGAAGATATCCTGGGTGACCAGAGGCTCATGGGTTCCCGGATACAGATTGTCCCTGTATTTGACCTGCCCGGTATAGAAAGGATTGTGAAGGATTCCCCTTACTGAAGCCGTCGTGAAGAGCCTGGGGCCAGCG
>JAHJTL010000056.1 GCA_018829775.1 Chloroflexota bacterium
CGCCGACGCTGACCTAACTGGAACCACACTCTACGTAACTCTGGAACCCTGCTGCCACTATGGGAAAACGCCCCCCTGTGTCGATGCCATTATTAAGAACAAGATTAAAAAGGTCGTTATCGGGACGCTTGACCCGAATCCGCAGGTCAGCGGTAAAAGCGTAACGATTCTGAATCAGCGCGGTATTGAAACCGGGGTCGGTGTGCTGGAGGAGGAGTGCCGCGAGCTGAATGAAGCCTACTTCAAGTACATGACCACGGGACTGCCGCTGGTGACCATTAAATTTGCCCAGACGCTGGACGGTCGAATCGCCACCGCCAGCGGCGACTCCAAATGGATAAGCTCGGAGGAATTTCGAAAACTGGCACACCGGTTACGCGCCATCAACGATGCCATCCTGGTCGGCATCGATACGGTTCTGGCGGATAATCCTCAGCTCACGGTGCGCCTGGTGAAGGGGAGAAACCCGGCCCGCGTTATCCTTGACTCCAGATTGAGAATACCGCTCGACGCCGAAATCGTCAGGACCCGAGATGTAGCGCCGGTAATCATCGCTGCCACCACTCAAGCCGACAGAGAGAAGAAGTCCAAGCTGCGCGAGCTTGGGATTGAGATTCTTGAGGTTCAATCCGACATTTCCGGGGGAATTGACCTGCAAGGCCTGCTCAAGGCACTTGGCGAGCGGAATATTTCTTCGTTGCTGGTGGAGGGAGGAGCTAAAGTCATCACCTCCTTCCTGTGCCAGAAGCTCGCTGATAAGTTAGTCGTTGCCATTGCGCCCAAAATTCTGGGCAAAGGGACCGATGCCGTGGGAGAACTGGATATCGCCCGGATAAGTCAGTCTATGCCACTGAAATTCCAGAAGATAACCAGAGCGGGCGAAGACATCGTTATCGAGGCCAGGGTCGAACGCTCCGCAGGCTAGGTCCGCGTTGACATATATTCCATCACCTCGGCGACCAGAAACAGCGAACCGGTGGCACAGACCAGGTCCGATGGTCCGGCAATGGATAGTGCCCGCTCCACCGCCGATGCCACATTTTCCGAGGTCTCAGACGCTATGCCTTTGCTGGAGAACTCGGCGGCCAGCTGCTCCGCCGCCACGGCGCGGGGGTGATGGGATTGGCTTATAATGACCCTTTCTGGAAATGACGCCAGTTCCGCCGCCATCTCAGCGACGTTTTTGTCCGATGAGGCACCGAAAATAACGATGGCTTTTTCAAACGTAAAATACTGCCTTAATGCCTGCACCAGCCTCCGGATGGAATCGCCATTGTGGGCTCCATCAACGATAACCCAGGGCTTTCGCCGCAGGACTTGAAGTCGACCCGGCCAGTTCACACTGGCGATACCACCAATAATAGCCTCGGCGGCGATGGTGGAGCCCCGTTCCGCCAGTGCTTCGACGGTAGCGACGGCGGTGGCCGCATTTTCCATCTGGTGCTCGCCGACAAGCGGCATTTTCAGGTGATATTCGCCTCTCCTCCCACGAACCTCAAAGGTTTGTTCTTCAGGTCCACCGGACTTCCGCTGCCAGGTAACATCACTGCCCATCCTGACCAGTTTCACCTCTCGCTGCCGGCACACTTCTTCCAGCACCTTCATCGCCTCTGGAGGTTGAGGAGCAGTTATAGCAATGCTTCCCGGCTTGATGATGCCCGCCTTTTCCCCCGCTATCTTTGCGAGGGTATCACCGAGCACATCCATGTGGTCGTAACTTATCGACGTGATGACGCAGACCTCCGGTTTTATCACGTTGGTGGCATCAAGTCGACCCCCCAGTCCCGTCTCCAGCACCTGGTAATCCACCGTCTTTTCCCTGAAGTGCGTAAAGGCTAACGCGGTTAATATTTCGAAAGTGGTCAGTTCACCGAATTCACCGGCCGTGTTCACCGCCTCAACCTCCGGTTTTATCGACTCAGCAAGCCGGGCAAATTCATCCTCGGAAATCTGCTGGCCGTCGACCTGTATGCGTTCCCGAATGCTGAGCAGATGTGGCGAAGTATACAGACCGGTGCGGTAGCCCGACTGTACCAGGATAGAAGCAATCATGGCGGCGGTGCTTCCCTTCCCCTTCGTGCCGGCGATATGGACTGATTTCGCCGCATTTTGAGGATTTCCCAATCTATCCAGCAACTGCTCCATACGCCGCAGGTCGAAAACGACCGCCGAGCGCGGCATCCGCTCGTAATCGGCAAAGCTCAGGATGTAATCAACCGCCGCAGGGAAGTCCATTTATCACTCCTTTAAAACCAACCTAATCTTACCCTTTGCCACATTATCGGTAAAGTTTTTCGAAAATTTTAACAAAACGCAAGGGACAATCCCTTGACAAACACTACATATTGTATTAAGATAAGCTTTGCCCTACTATATAGTGTGTATTTGAGCTATGAACTGTCCCTATTGTAGTTATTGCGATTCAAAGGTCATTGACTCCCGCGACATCAATGACGGCATACGCCGAAGGCGCCAGTGCCTGAAGTGCGGTTCCCGCTTTACCACCTATGAACGCCTTCAGCCCGCAGGTCTTTTTGTGATTAAGAAAGATGAGCGCCGTGAGGAGTTCAATAGAGACAAACTGCTGACTGGCATCCGCAAGGCCTGTGAGAAACGACCGCTACCCAGCGGCACGGTAGATAAAATCGCTGATGATATTGAAGCCGAACTGTACCGCTCCGGCAAGCTGGAAGTGCCCGGCGCCATCATCGGCGATATGGTCATGGAGAAGCTGAAAGCGGTGGACCACATCGCCTACATCCGCTTTGCCAGCGTTTACCGTGAGTTTACCGATATCACCACGCTGAAAGAAGTCGTGGACGCTCTGGTATTGGACGAGCCAGCGCTCGCCTCGCCCAAGAACCAGCTCTCTCTCCTCTCCACCAAAGAACTGGAAGAACTGTCGAAACGACGGCAGTCTGAGATCGGAATTGAAGCAGAACGACTATCTAAGAGCAAGGCTTAAAAAGGCATGATAGCTATTGGAGGAGGAAGACGATGAAATTATCAGGATATGAGGAAATGGATAGATTTGAGCAAGAAGTTCGTCAGTGGCTAGAGAGGAGAGGAATCTCATTTCAGAGTTATGAGACTCTACCAATACAAAATAGAATAGTACTAAGAAATTTGGTATGCACCCCAACTCAACCCACAACGGACAGGCAACGCAGAGAGCTCTACCGAAAGCTATGCTTATCTGGTATAGCAGGGAGGGAATCTATAGACCCTACTGACTTTATGCCAGACAAAGAGCTAAATAAATTCTTTTCTCCATTGTCTCCAAGTGAAAAACTTAATTACTTAGAAAAGTTTTAATTGTAGAACTACAAAAGGATTATTTTGTCTGTATTATTTCACGAGTGCAAAGAGAGCGGGGTAACGCAATGTTTGTAGACGTAGAACATACTAATACCCTTATTATTGAACGAGCCAGAAAGCTCGTGAACAAGTTAGTTTCACTGAGAGGACATGATAAACCGCCCTTTTTAGCTGAAGAATTTGCTAGTCTTTGTGGCATAAATGAAGTAGTGAGAACAGACCTTATAAATGTTAGCGCTGTTCTACTCAAATTGCACGGCGGGGCTATAATACAAGTAAACTCAAAACATCACCCTTCTAGGCAAAATTTTTCAGTAGCACATGAAATTGGGCATCTACTATTTAGTGAGCTTAAATTAGAGCGTTATATTAACAGCATTGAGTACAGAACATTTAATCCGCAGGCTAAAGCAAGAACTCGAGAAAAAGCCATAGAACGTTTATGTGATATTGCTGCTACTGAACTTTTGATGCCAGAACTAATTTTCAAGAAATACCTGGCAAATTTTGGTTTATCAGTAAACTCTGTTGAACCTTTGGCTCATATCTTCAAGACATCTATTCAGGCAACCGCTTTTCGAATTGCCGAAGTCACTAATGAACCATGTTTGATGCTCATGTGGCAACCATTTCCAGTAAATAATCCGAAAGGGCTCAGATTGAAACGCTGTGTAAGTTCAAAAACCAAGCTAAAAGCTGTGCCCATCCATACGCTAGATAAGTTTCCCTCTAGTTTATCCAAAGCATATAACTCTAATATGTCTGTTAAGTCTAACAAAAAGTTTATAATTAATAACACTGAACATTTTATCCCTATGGAATCTAAAGGCTTTGGTTATGGTGAATATAGATATGTTCTATCTTTAGCTTTTTTGAATAAGGTAAAACTTGGAGATTCTTTTGCAGAATAAAAAATATAGCGAGATAAACTATCCAAATCGCAACCAGATTGCGCGCATCGTTTTCGCCGCGGCTGAGTCCATGGGAATCGCCGACCGGAGACTGGTGGAAAGGCTCACCGCGCAGGTCATCGAGCGATTGGAGCAAAACCGCACCCTTTTTCAGCCACCGGCACTGCCCGGGATGGAAGATTTCGTCGACAGGTCGTCACGGCGACTGAGCCGTCTGCCGTCGGATACCGACATCCTGACGATGGTAGAGGAAATCCTGGCTGCGGAAGAACAAAAATTCACCGAGGAGGCACCCGCTGAAATGAAACCGACCAAGACCGCCAAGACTACAAGCCGGCCGGATACCGGCTTAAAGTTGACCGAAAATGCTCTGCACGTCCTGCAGAAGCGTTACCTGAAAAAGGACAAGCAGGGAAATGTTATTGAAACGCCGGAGGAGATGTTCCACCGTGTTGCCAGAGCCATTGCCGAGGCTGAACTCCTTTACAAGCCCAGCGCGAATGTGAAGGAAATTGAAAACGAATTTTACCGCATAATGACCAGCCATGAGTTCCTGCCCAACTCGCCCACTTTAATGAATGCGGGTCGGGAACTGGGGCAGCTCTCTGCCTGCTTTGTCCTGCCTATTGAGGACTCGATGGAGTCTATCTTTGACTCGGTGAAGCATACGGCGCTCATCCACAAGAGCGGTGGGGGCACCGGCTTTTCCTTCTCCCGGTTGCGCCCGGCAAGAGACCGGGTCGGTTCCACGGGCGGCGTGGCCAGCGGTCCGGTGTCCTTCATCAGGGCGTTCGATACCGCCACCGATGTCATCAAGCAGGGCGGGATGCGCCGCGGGGCCAATATGGGCATTCTCAATGTTGACCATCCCGACATCATAAAGTTCATTACCTCCAAAGAGGATATGACTGCCCTGACCAACTTCAACATCTCGGTCGCGGTCACCTCGGAGTTTATGGAGGCGGTTAAGGCTGGCACCGATTACAGTCTGATAAACCCACGAACCAAAGAGGTTGAGGGCAAACTCAACGCCAAAGAGGTCTTTGATAAAATAGTGGATATGGCCTGGAAGACCGGCGACCCCGGCATCGTCTTTATTGACCGGATTAACCAGGATAACCCCACCCCGCACCTGGGCAAGATAGAGAGCACCAACCCCTGCGGTGAGCAGCCCCTGCTTCCCTACGAATCGTGCAACCTCGGCTCTATCAATCTGGCCGAAATGCTGCAACAGGGAGATAGCTCATTTGAAATCGACTACCCCAGGCTGGCGAATACCGTCAAGACTGCGGTCAGGTTTCTGGATAACGTTATCGACGTGAACAAGTTCCCCCTGCCTCAGATAGAGGAGATGACCAAGAAGACGAGAAAGATTGGCCTCGGCGTCATGGGCTTTGCCGATATGCTGCTACAGCTTGGCATCCCTTATAATTCCGAAGCAGCGCTCAACCTTGCTTCTGAAGTCATGAAATTCATCAGCGATGAAGCGACCAAGGCGTCGGTGGAACTGGGCGAGGAGCGCGGCCTCTTTCCCGCCTTTGAAGGCAGCGCCTACGATAAGCCTAATGGCTATAGAGTAAGGAATGCCACCAGAACCACCATCGCCCCCACCGGCACCCTGAGCATGATTGCCGGCTGTTCCAGCGGCATAGAGCCTCTCTTTGCCCTGAGCTTTACCAAAAATATCCTGGATGGGGCGAAACTGGTGGAGGTGAACCCGTATTTTGAAGATATTGCCCGGGAAAAGGGCTTTTACTCCGAAGACTTGATGCAGAAACTCGCTGACGGCGCACACCTCGGTGACATCGATGGCGTGCCTGACGACGTGAAACCGGTATTCGTTACCGCCCACGAGATTACCCCGGAGTGGCACGTGAAGATGCAGGCCGCCTTCCAGAAGTCCACGAACAACGCCGTTTCCAAGACGGTCAATTTCCCCCGTGAGGCTACCAGGGAAGATGTGGCCAAGGTGTACCTGCTCGCCTGTGAAGAAGGACTCAAGGGGATAACCATCTACCGCGATGGCAGTCGCGATGCGCAGGTTCTCACCACCGGCAGAACGGAGGAGAAAATTGATAAAGCAGATGAGGAAAGGCGGACGCCGCGGAAGCGTGCCAAGGTAACCAGCGGCTTTACGGAGCGGGTCACCACCGGCTGCGGCTATATCTACGTTACGGTAAACTCCGATGAAAACGGCATCTGCGAGGTCTTTTCACACCTGGGGAAAACGGGTGGCTGTGCCTCGGCACAGGCAGAAGCGACCTGCCGCCTCATATCGCTGTCTTTAAGGTCCGGACTTGACGTTGCCTCCGTTGTCCGGCAGCTCCGGGGTATCCGCTGCCCGTCGATTGCCTGGGAGGAGGGCAAATCCATCCTGTCCTGCGCCGACGCCATCGCCAGCGTGCTGGAAAAACAAACCACCGGCTACGATGGCAAGCCCAGGGCGGAGGACTATGGCCTGGCCAAGAACCTTGCCGGACAGTGCCCGGAGTGCAGCAATATGCTCATATACCAGGAGGGGTGCTTTATCTGCCCCGCCTGCGGCTATACCAAGTGCTAGGTATAAGGAGGGCAAAGCCTTGGCTGAAGACTTGATGAATAGAGACGTCATTGTTCTCCAGGAAATGGAAGCCAGGCGCGTCGGTGACGGGATAAGGGAACTGCGCCTCCGCTGTGGGCTCTCGGTCGAGGAGCTTGCCCGCAGGGCCAGTGTCCCCCACGACTACCTGAGCCGCCTTGAAGAGGGACAGGAACTGAAAATAACCCGGTCAGTTCTGGATAACCTCAGGCAGGCGAGCGACGGTGGTGGGTGAAGCAAAGGCTTATAGAGCAATAGTCACCAATTGGCAATAAGATAACTGCGGTTTGTTTTTAAATAATACGCGTTTTTATTAATCCCCTCCCACCACGGAGGGGATAACTATTTTCAAAGCCATTATTAATCCTAAAGTCTGTATGTTTAACTTGCGATAAAAGTCACATACATAATCTCCATTTTAGCTATAAGATGTAATTGATGAGTCGAGGAGGTGGAAAAGGATTAAATGATGCGATTTCATAGCAGACTATACATCGTTCTATTCTCGCTATCGATATTGATTTCGCTTGCCCTCGGTGGCTTGCTGGCTTCCTGCCAGCCGGCTGCGGAAACTGTAACCGTAGCCCAGGCAGACGATGCCTGCCCCGTACCGATAAAGGAGACTGAACCGATGAATACGTCAGAAGATGAAACGGTTGCTCTGCAACAATATGACATTCCGCCCATTGATGTATCAGCACCAGAGCAGATGGAGACAGCTACCTTCTCGCTTGGCTGATTCTGGGGTCCTGACTCCCGGTTCGGGAGTCTACCCGGAGTGATACGAACTCGCGTCGGCTATGCCGGAGGGAGTGAAGAAAATCCCACATATTACGACCTCGGTGGCCACACCGAGACGGTTGAGATTGATTACGACCCCGCCAGAATCTCATATGAGGAACTGCTCGATATTTTCTGGGACAGCCACAATCCGGCCAGACCGGCCCTCTCCGTGCAGTACAAGTCGGCAATCTTCTATCACGATGAGGAGCAGAAGCGGCTGGCACTTGAGTCGAAGGCGCGCCTGGAGGCAGAACTGAACGCGACCATCTTCACCGAGATATTACCCTATTCCAGGTTCCACCTCGCTGAGGACTACCATCAGAAGTACTATCTGCGAAACGTTCCTGACCTCAGAAAGGAGATGACGGCCATATATCCTGATGTCAATAATTTCGTTAATTCCACGGCCGTGGCCCGCGTCAACGGGTACCTTGGCGGCAATGGAGATATCGAAATCCTGCGACAGGAGATAGACGGCTACGGTCTTTCCCCCGCAGCAAAGCAGCGGCTGCTGGAAATGGCGGCTTCCTGAAGACAAATAGCCTTACCGTCCCCCCCATTCTGCCCCTTTGACACCCCCTCAGGCCGATGATATGATTATGCAAGGGGGCGGTCTTGATGGCCAATATTGACCTCTACCTCGTAATTCTCGTCGTTTGCTTGCTGTTCTCCGCCTTCTTCTCCAGCTCGGAAACGGCCTTTGTTTCCCTGCAGAGAGTAAGGGTTCAGCATCTGGTTGATAACAATGTCAGGGGCGCGAAACGCGTCGCCGGTATGATTGCGCGTCCGGAAAAACTGCTCTCCACCGTCCTTTTCGGCAATACGCTGGTCAATACTGCCGCGGCTGCTATAGCGACAGTACTGGCCATTAATTTTTGGGGCGAACGGGGAGTGCTCTACGCCACGCTTGGCCTCACCGCTTTTCTCTTAATCTTCACCGAGACAACACCCAAGACTATTGCCGCCCAGCATACAGAGAGACTGGCCATGCTTTTCGCCCGTCCGCTGACCTTTGTCTCCTGGCTCTTCACTCCATTCGTCATCGTCCTCAGCTGGATCGCCATCAGCTTTACCAGACTGTTCGGCGGCACCACCGCCTCATTATCAATAGCCCGGCCAGAGGAAATCCGCACCATGATCGCCCTCGGTGAAAGGGAGGGTACAGTGGAGGAAGCCGAAGCCGAGATGCTGCACAAGGTGTTCGACTTTGGGGACCGACCCGTCCACGAAGTTTTGGTGCCACGACCCGAAGTCATTGCCATCGAACAGGGTGCTAAGATTTCCGACTTCCTCGCCCTCTATGCCGAGTCACCGCTCTCCCGCTTTCCCGTCTATCAGGAAAACATGGATAACGTGGTGGGTATTCTCTCCGTCAAGGACGTGCTCATGGCCGAAGCCAGAGACACCATCACCAATGACAGCACCATTGATGAGCTGGTCCGCCCCGCCTACTTCGCCCCGGAGACCAAGCGCATCAACGAGCTCTTCGCCGAAATGCGGGACAAGAACTTCCGTATGTGCGTCGTCGTCGATGAGTACGGCGGCACCGCCGGCATCGTCAGCCTGAGCCGCCTGGTCGAGGAAATCGTTGGTGAGGTGGGTGATGAACTGGCGGAAGTGGAAAAGGACTTTGAGGTAATCAACGAGTACACTTTCCAGGTTGACGGCAGCATGCGCATCGAGGAAGTAAACGAAGAGATGGAACTTGACATGCCCGAGGGCGACTATGAGACCGTGGCCGGATTCGTCCTGCACCTGTTGGGGCACATCCCGAAACAGAATGAGCAGTTGCGATACAAAGGCCTGAAGCTGGTGATTACGGAAATCCGCGGCCGGAAAATCGAGAAAATAATGCTCACTAAGGAAAAGCAGGCAGTAGAAGCACTGCGTAACAATCGCCCAAGAAAAGGGAAGGGGAAAACAAACGAACCCAAAACCGGAAAGGCCAGTCGTGATAGCTTATGATGAGTACTGAGTTATTATATTTGGTGCTGTTTCTTCTCTGTCTTCTTTTATCTGCTTTCTTCTGCAGTTCGGAGACAGCCTTCTTCTCCCTGCAGCGCATCAAGCTCGAGCACATGGTCAGCACCGAAGCAAAAAGGGCGAGACCGGTGGCCCGTATGCTTGAGCGACCGGAAAAATTCCTCTCCACGGTTCTCCTTGGCACAAACCTGGCGAATACCGCAGCCGCCGCGCTGGCCACGGCGTTCGTTATTTCCCTCTGGCCCGAAAACCCGGAGCATGGCGTCCTTATCGCTACCGCTGGGGTAACGGTTGTCCTACTTATTTTTGCAGAGACGACGCCCAAGATGCTGGCTTCCCAACATGCGGAGAGACTCTCCACGCTGTTTGTCCGTCCACTGCAATTTTTCTCCTGGCTCTTCACTCCCTTCGTCATCGTTCTCAGCTGGATCGCCATCAGCTTTACCAGACTGGTTGGCGGTACCCCGGTCTCGAAATCGCTGGCTAATCCCGAGGAAATCCGCACCATGATTGCAATGGGAGAAAAGGAGGGCACCATGGAGGAAACTGAGGCCGAGATGCTGCACAAAGTGTTCGACTTCGGCGACCGACCCGTCCGCGAGGTCATGGTGCCCCGACCCGAGGTCATTGCCATCGAACAGGGCGCCAGAATCTCCGACTTCCTCTCTCTCTATGCCGAGTCACCGCTCTCCCGCTTCCCTGTCTACCAGGAAAACATGGACAACGTGGTCGGCATTCTCTCCGTCAAGGACGTGCTCATGGCCCGGGCGAAAGACGGCTTCGATAAAGATGGCACCATTGATGAGCTGGTCCGCCCCGCCTACTTCGCCCCGGAGACCAAGCGCATCAACGAGCTCTTCGCCGAAATGCGGGACAAAAATTTCCGCATGTGCGTCGTCGTCGACGAGTACGGCGGCACCGCCGGCATCGTCAGCCTGACCAGGCTGGTCGAGGAAATCGTCGGCCCCGTGGGCGATGAACTGGCCAAGGCGGAGAAAGAGTTCGAGGTCATCAACGAGTACACCTTCCAGGTCGATGGCAGCATGCGCATCGAGGAAGTGAATGAAGAGATGGAACTCAACCTGCCTGAAGGCGACTATGAGACCGTGGCCGGATTCGTTCTATATCTTCTGGGGCATATCCCAAAACAGAATGAGCAGTTGCGATACAAAGGCTTGAAGCTGGTAATCACCGAAATGCGCGGCCGGAAAATTGAAAAAATCCTGCTCACCAGGGAAAAGACAGGTGCCAGCGACCGCTCCGGCTCGGCAGAATAGAAAAGGGGACCCGGTAAATCCTGGAATATAAAGGCAATGCAACGCTTGCGCATAAAATACCGTCGTGGTGAAGAGGTGAAGTACATTTCCCACCTTGATATCATGCGCCTCTGGCAGAGGGCACTCAACCGTGCCGGCATAGCGCTGGCCTATTCCGAGGGATTTCATCCCCACCCCAAAATTTCTCTGGCCGCGCCCCTTGCCGTCGGCGTCACCAGTGAAGCCGAACTCATGGATATCACCCTGGCCAGGCAGGCCTCCCCACATTTCTTTATCGCGGCGGTAAATCAGCAATTGCCTGCCGATTTTGAGATTCTTCAGGTAGTCCCGATTGCCGAGTCTCTGCCGTCGCTACAGTCACAGGTTCGCTTTGCTGAGTACACCGTTGAACTGGAAACGGAAAGAGGACATGAGGAGGTAACATCAGCCATTGCCCATCTCCTTTCCCTAGAACATCTGCCCTGGCAGCACCAGCGAGATACCGGCACGAAACATTACGATTTAAGGGAATTAATCGATGACATCTGGCTGGTCAGCTTTCAGGACAGCCTCTGCACCATCGGGATGAGGCTGCGCTGCGACAGCGGCGGTTCGGGGAGGCCCGAGCAGGTTACTGCCACGCTGGGATTTCTGGAACCTCCGAAATCGATTCACCGCACGAAACTCATTCTGAGGGCGAATTAGGTTACTGGTGGCATCGGTGAAACAAACACGTACTGTTGTATTGCCCGGGCAAGTTATTAATTTCATCCTGGAGCACCGCCTGATACTGGAGGGGGGCAAACTGGTGGCGGCGGTATCAGGCGGGCCTGACTCGGTTTGCCTGCTGCACGTCCTGCTCGGCCTGCGGGACAAACTGGGTATCACGCTGCATGTTGCCCACCTCAACCACCAGCTGCGCGGCGGTGAATCCGATGCTGATGCCAGATACGTGGCCGACGTGGCGCAAAGACTTGATTTGCCGGCTACCGTGGAACGGCGCGACGTGAAATCTTACCAAAGGCGCAAACGCCTCTCGCCGGAAGAGGCGGCGCGTGAAGTGCGCTATAACTTTCTGGCCGAGGTTGCCGAAGCGACGGGAGCCGATGCCGTGGCGGTGGGGCATACCCTCGACGACCACATTGAAACCATCCTGATGCATCTGATTCGGGGGAGCGGTACGCAAGGGCTGAGAGGACTGCAGCCATCCAATCAATGGCATTTTGGCCGAGATACTCTCACCGTGATTCGGCCACTTCTGGCGGTGAGCCGGGAAGAGACAGCCGCTTACTGCCGCCGATACCGGCTGAGGCCCCGCCTTGATACTTCAAATCTGTCGCTGTCACCGCTCCGGAATAGAATACGCCAGCAGCTTATTCCTCTGCTCGAGAGCTATAACCCACAGGTAACCGACGCCCTGCTGCGCACCGCCCGCATCGCTTCCGATGACCTGGCGGTTCTGGAAGAGGAAGCCTTGAAACTGGGCCGCAAAATCGTTAAAGAACAGGAAAACACCGTGATTCTGGATAAAGAGGGTCTTACCGAGTTACCACCTGCCTTACAACGCCACCTTCTGAGAGCGTCTATTGAAAAGCTGCTCGGCAACCTGATGGATATCGAGAGCCGGCACATTGAAGAAATAATGAACTCGCTTGACAAGCCAGCGGGCCGGATAATTACCCTGCCGGACGGTTTACGCTTCGTCATCGAGTATGACCGCTATCTTCTGGGAAGCGACCCCGCCGCTTTATCACCATTCCCGGAGATAGCAAAGGAATACAAGTTACAGATACCGGGTACGATGGTCCTGCCCGGCTGGCAGGTCGTGGCCGATGTTATGAAGCAGAGGCAAGTTTCAGAAGAGGACAACGGTTGTATCGCTTGCTTCGACCTTGCCCGTACGGGAAGTGAATTGACCATACGCCAGCGCCGTCCCGGCGACCGTTTTCAGCCCCTGGGCATGAGCCAGCTTAAAAAATTAAATGAGTTCATGATTGACAGCAAAATACCGCAGGCCTGGCGGCGGCGGATACCTATTGTCTGCTCTCCAGAGCAGATTATCTGGGTGGTTGGCTGGCGCATTGATGAACGGGCCAAAGTGACCGCAGGCACAAAACAGGTTCTGCGTTTGGAATTCAAAAGAATTTAAGCTAATTACTCAGATTAGCAAAATAGTTATTTTCTTAGAGGTGCAAGAGGGGCTTCGCCCCTCTTTTTAATATTCTTCCCTCTCTCCTTCAAAGGAAGAGGGGGATAGAGGGGGTGAGGTAGAAAAATAATCACCTTTTATTTCGGCTTTATCCCCCGAACCTTGATGCTGGCAACGGAATTAGCGGTGTCTTTTATCTCTTCTTCTGGCAGGTTCAGCTTCTTGATTACCGCTTGAGCCGTCGGGTCATTGGCCATGTAATCAATCGGGAAAATCGCCTCATCCAGTACCTGTACCTGTCGAAAGCCCGCGCCGGTTATAGCCTCAAGATATTCAGCTTTCAGCAGGGCGCCGGAAATGCAGCCCACGTATGCCGCAATGGAATCCCTGATGAAACCAGGCAGCTCTTTGAGCAGGACAATGTCAGATACCATCAGCCGGCCACCGGGTTTGAGCACCCGGAACGCTTCATCGAAAACACTCTTTTTATCCGGAGAAAGGTTGACGACACAGTTTGAGATGATGATATCGATAGAATTATCCGCCGCCGGCAGGTTTTCAATCTCGCCCAGTCGGAATTCAACATTTTCATAATCGCCCTTTCGGGCATTCTCCCTGGCTTTATCGAGCATCTCAGGCGTCATATCCACACCGATGACCTTGCCACTTTTGCCAACCTTGTTTGCCGCCAGGAAACAATCGAAACCGGCGCCCGAGCCGAGGTCCAGAACCGTTTCTCCTTCTGCCAGAGATGCCAGAGCGATTGGATTTCCGCAGCCGAGGCCCAGATTGGCACCATCGGGTACCGACCAAATTTCTTCTTCCGTATAGCCTATAGCTTTGCTCATCGATTCGGCGGGGTCGCCGCTTCCGCAGCATGAGTTGACCGGAGCACAACAGGAACTTTTATCCTGGACTCTTTGAGCATAGCCTTCCCGTACCATGCGCTTTATTTCCGCTTCTTTCATTTCATTCTCTCCTTATGATTATGCTAATATATCTTTCACCAACGGCCCAAGCGTGCTCTTCACCGTCTCGCTGAAATAGTCAGCTTTGACCAGGAATAAACAGCATCCCTTGCCGCCTGATTGATGGCTTATAACGACAAATTTGTCACCTGCGTTTATATCGGCTTTCTCTCTCACCTCTTTGGGCAGAACTATCTGTCCTCTCCCGTCAATGGTTATGAGCGCATCAACCTGGCACTGGCAACCCCCTGTACTTTTCACTGCCGATTCACTCTTCTCAGCCATGGTTCCACCTCAAAATATATAATTGGATATTTCTTATCCTTCTGATTATTCAGAATATACTGAATTTTATGATTTGTCAAATCCAGTCGCATTCAATTAGAGCAATAGAAAGACGTTGATACCAGTTCTGGGGAAAATGTGATTATATCTTTACTTAACAGGAGTACAGGCAATTATTTATTTTATCTTTTACATCACCCGCTTGAGCCGCGGGTTCGGCGTAATGCCGGGTATTCTCCCACGTTTGGCAATCGGCTTGCCCTCTATCTCATGCAGGTCGGCGGTAAAATCAATCGGCCTGGCACTGCTGATATAGCTGCCGACGCCAAAGCCGTC
This sequence comes from Chloroflexota bacterium, assembly GCA_018829775.1. Taxonomy (NCBI): domain Bacteria; kingdom Bacillati; phylum Chloroflexota; species Chloroflexota bacterium. The sequence continues at coordinate 14,568 of JAHJTL010000056.1, forward strand.
AACCGGAGCCCCGTTATCCAAGAAATAAGTAATGCGTTCCGGGTCCAACCCACCGCTGACAAAAATCTTCACCTTGCTGTACCCGGCCAGGTCCAGCCTGGCCCTCACTTCTTTCACCAGGTCGACGGTAACCCGTCCCCGCTCTCCAGGAGTGTCCAATCGTACGCTATTAAGCTTTTCCCCCAGCGCTTCCGCCACGCGCAGGCTCTCCTCGGCTTCATCCTTGAAGGTGTCAACCAGTGAAACGCGGGGCACCTCGGGCGGCATATATTTGTCAAAGGCAACGGTCGCCTTGACCGTGTCCCCCATAACGATAATCAGGGCGTGGGGCATGGTGCCCGCTGGCTCAACGCCAGCAAGTTCCGCTCCAGCCACACTGGAGCAGCCAACGCAACCTCCCACTATCGCCGAGTAATCCAGAATGCCCGACACCGATGGGTGAACGTGACGCGCCCCGAAGCTGATGATAGGGACGCCGCGCGCCGCAGCGACTACCTCCCTGGCCGCCGTCGCCCAGCCACTGCAGTGAGACAAAATACCGCAGAGGGAAGTTTCGTAAAGTCCGTAACTCTGGTAGGGCGCCGTGATGCGCAGCACCACTTCCTTGGCATCCATTGATTCACCCTCTTCAAGGGACCAGACCTCACGGCGGTCTTTGGGCAAAACCCGGTCCAGCAATGCTTTGGCTTCTTCTATACCGCAGAGCATTCCCGCCCGACTGGAAAAGACCTCCATGGTGGCCATCGGGTTCAGTCCTTCATGGCGCAGTATCTCGACGGTGCGGGCGAAGTAAATATCCGCCGTCTCTCCGGAAAGCACCGCTTCACTGGGTTTAAATTCGGGCTTTTTCATCTGGCTACCCTCCAACGCTGGTCAGCTTTGCCCCCAGCACCTTCTCGATGTGCTCCAGAGCAAACCGGTGTGCTTTTTCGTCCGGCGAGGCTACACAGTCAACGGGCACCTCCACCGGATAATCGCGATTGCGGGCATCGGCCGCCGTATGCATCACGCAGATATCGGTCAGCACGCCACATATTATGAGCTTCCCCGGTTTGATTGCTCTCAACTGGGCTTCTAAATCAGTGTTGAAAAAGCCGCTGTAACGCTTCTTGGGGATTATCTGACCGTCGTACCTGGCTAACTCTGGAATAACCTCCGCCTCAGGAGTACCGGCAACACAGTGCGGCGGGAACATCTTGAACTCCAGGTCATCGGGGTCGTGATTGTCGCAGATGAAGAATATTCTGGACCCTCGAGCAAGTTCCCGCTCCAGCAGTCTTTGCACATTGGGAATGATTTCGCGTGCTTTATCTCCCACGTACAGAGAGTGACCTGGCTCCATAAAACACCGGAGCATATCGACAACGATTACCGCATCAGCCATACGTCACATCCCACTTCTGATTCTAATGTTTAAAATGTCTTTCACCGGTAAACACCATGGCGATATTATATTTATCCGCCGCCTTGACGGAGTCTTCATCCCTGATTGAGCCGCCGGGCTGGATGATGGCGGTAACACCGCCTTCCGCCGCCGCCTCAACGACATCGGGAAACGGGAACATGGCGTCGGAGGCCAGCACACTGCCCCTTGTCTTCTCCCCGGCTTTCTCCTTGGCGATCTGGGCACTGACGATTCGACTGGGCTGTCCGGCGCCCATGCCGATGAGCGTTCTGTCTTTGGCCAGTACAATGGCATTGGACTTTATGTGCTTTACCGCGCGCCAGGCAAAGAGCAGGTCTTTGACCTCGGCTTCAGTTGGTGCCCTTCTGGTCACCGTCCTGAGGGCAACGCTGTCCTCCGCCAGCGAATCGGAGCTCTGCACGAGGAAACCTCCCCGCACGCGCCGGATATCAAGGTACCCTTCATGAGAAACGCCATAGGTGGGTGGCAGTTCCGCCTGCAGGATTCTCAGGTCCTTCTTGCGTTTTAGCACCTCCAGCGCCTCCGGTTTATATTCAGGGGCAATGACAATTTCGTAAAAAGTTTTGTATAATTCTTCCGCGGTTTCCCGGTCAACCGCTCTATTTATGGCAACTATACCGCCGAAAGCAGCCACCGGGTCGCCGCTGAGTGCCCTTCGGTACGCCTCGGCGATATTATCATGGCTGGCCAGGCCGCAGGGGTTGGTGTGCTTGATGATGGCCACTGCCGGCGCGGCAAAGTCGATAACCACGCCCCAAGCGGCATCGGCATCCAGAATATTGTTGTAGGACAGTTCCTTGCCATGAAGCTGTTTTGCCCAGGTGATGCCGGTATCGCGGCTTCCCCCGACCACCTGCTCGGCGTAGAAGGCCGCCATCTGGTGAGGGTTCTCCCCGTAGCGAAGCCCGTAGCGCTTCTGCATGGTTATGGTCATTTCATCAGGGAAGCCATCTTCACCCTGCCGCAGGTACTGGGCAATGGCGGTGTCATACGCGGCCACGTGCTGAAATGCCTTCTGCGCCAGCCTTTTCCGCTCTTGCTGCGGCAGGTCTCCCTGGCCCAGTTTCTCCAGAATTAGCTGATAGTCTGCCGGGTCAACAACAACGATGACACTGGGGAAATTCTTGGCCGCCGCCCTTATCATCGTCGGCCCGCCGATATCTATATTCTCCAGTGCATCCTCCAGGGTAACTCCCTCCTTGGAAACGGTCTGCACAAAGGGATAGAGGTTGACCGCCACCAGGTCTATCGGTTCAATTTTCTTTTCCGCCAATTCCTTCATTTGTGCTGGAATATCGCGCCTGGCGAGCAGTCCACCGTGCACCATGGGGTGCAGCGTTTTCACCCTTCCATCTAAAATCTCGGGAAATCCGGTTATCTCGGAAATGCTTTTCACCGGCACGCCTGCTTCTGCCATAGCCTTCTTGGTGCCGCCGGTGCTGAAGATTTCAAAGCCCAACCGGGCTAGACCCTTGGCAAATTCAGCGACACCTGCTTTATCTGAAACGCTGATAATAGCTCTCACCAATATCCTCCAGTCTACATCCTATCTTATGCTGGCTAACTTCTTCTGCACTTTCTCACCGGTCAACTCCCGGATGGCATCGCTGGCAATCCAGCGCGCGCTTTTCGAATCCAGCTGCTTTATCTCCTCGGCGGTTTTTATCGCCATCTCATTCAGGTTCCAGTTTCTCTTGCCAATCTGCCGCAGTGCCCAGTTGACCGCTTTTTTCACATAGTTGCGTTCGTCCGTGGCATGTTTTTTGATCATCGGCAGAAATCCAGCGAAATCTTCATCGGACGCCTTTTTGTCATGAACCGACAGTGCCGCCATCAGCACAAATCCAGCCCGCCTGACAAATTCCTCCTCCCGTTCACTCCACTCCTGAGCCTTCCGGTAAGCTACCGCAGTCCGGTCGAAAAGGTGTCCGCAGCAAATATCGCAGACGTCCCAGGAATCAAAGCCTTTCACCCAGCTTTCCAGCTGTTCCCCGGTGACCATGTCCGGTCGTTCAATCAGGCAGGCGAGCAGTCTCGCCTCATGGATGCCGGAGGCCCAGAGCTCCAGCGCCAGCTCATGGTCCTTACCTGTCTCCCGAGCCATCTTCCTCAAATTCGGGATGGACACTCCATAGGTGTTCGTCGGATTGATGCCAAACCGTGCCATCCCCTCCACATTTTCGGGATTGGCAAGTGACTTTATTTTCTGGATAATCTCGTTAGATTGCATCCTTCTTTATAACCTCAGTCCCTGCGTCCTTCCTGAAAGGAAGGAGGTTTTGGGAGAGGAGCTTTGCCTCTCTTAAACACCCCGTTACCTTAATCTATAACCACCCTTTCCTTCCCCACCTGCTGCACCACCTCACCAATAACGCTGTCTTCGGATAACTGCCCGATAAGCCCGGAAACATTATCCGGTGCGCAGATAATCACCATTCCGATGCCCATATTGAATACCCGGAACATCTCGCCCCGCTCAACATTGCCTTTATCCTGAATAAGTTTGAATATCGGCGGGACCGCCCAAGACTTCCTATCCAGATGGACGGCCAGGCCCTCCGGCAGCACCCGGGGTATATTATCGACCAGGCCACCGCCGGTAATATGCGCCATCCCTTTAACCAAAGAAAGCTGGGGTTTCAGTTGATTATAATAGCAGCGGTGCGGCTCCAGAAGCTCTTCGCCCAGCCTCCGCCCCAGTTCCGGATAATTTTTGCTCATTTGGCCGATACTAAAAATATTGCGGACCAGGGAATAGCCGTTGGTATGCAGCCCGCTGGAGGGCAGGCCAACGACGGCATCGCCGGCCTCAATAGTTCTTCCATTAATTATCTTATCTTTCTCCACCACCCCGATAACGAAGCCGACAAGGTCGTAATCCTGACCGGAATACAGCCCGGGCATCTCGGCGGTCTCCCCGCCGATAAGGGCACAACCAACTTCTTTACAGGCTTGCGCCATTCCCGTGGCAATATCTGACACCTGTTCCGGCACCAGTTTGCCCATGGCAATGTAATCGAGGAAGAACAGCGGCTCCGCCCCGCAGGTGAGAATGTCGTTCACGCAGTGATTGACCAGGTCAATGCCGACGGTGTCATGTCTGCCCAGCGCGATGGCTATCTTGAGTTTGGTGCCGACGCCGTCCACGCTGGAAACGAGAACCGGCTGCTTATAGCCTTTGAACTCAAACAGGCCGCCAAAGAAGCCGACGCCGCCCAGTACCTCGGGGCGGTGGGTGGTCCTGGCCTGCTTACCGATGAGCTCCTTGGCTTTCGCCGCGATATCGATATTGACGCCGGCGGCGGCATAGGTATGCCTGACTGCTTCACTGTCCATAGAAGACACCTTATACGCTAATTCGGCGTTTTTAATATACTAATGTCTCGGTTTCCAGATAAATTACAGGGAAATCTTGCATTAATAACATCATTTATTTTTGATGAGAATCATGAAGCCAGGCCCAGTCCGGTACAAATGGCCTTGAAATCGAGGTTAGGCTGCAGGATTTCGGCTATCCGGTTCAGCTTTTTCTCCTGATGAAACCTGGTCCCGTCCAGTAAGTCCTCAATATGCTTGATAACCGTGTCGGTGTCATTCCGGGTCGTGATTATGGGAACGCCCTTCTCATCCGCCTTGAAGCGGACGTAGTCTATCGGCTCTCCGCCGCCACTGATTACGAGACACTTCGTTGCCGTCTCGAGTGCCGCCATCTGCATATCCGGCCGGTCATTCCTGACCACCGCTGCCTTATTAACTTTGCGCCCAAAGTAGTCCAGGCCGGAATCAACGCACATTGCCCCCACCATGACATTTTCCACCAGCTCCACCGATTTTTCCCCGTTATTCAGCAACTCTCCATTTATCTGTGCGACCAGCTCGCCGACCGTAAAAGCCACCAGTGCCCTTTCCTCGGGCAGGACGCCAAGGATGCGCATTTCTGACCCGGTGAACCTGGAGATGAGCTCTTCGCAGGTGCGCTTCAGTTCCTGCTTCGGCACCTTGTTCAGGATGAAACCAAGCAAATTCTCACCGAAGCCAAGATAGCTATCCAGATACTGTGGCGCCGATTTCCCTCTGGCATAGTCTTCCACGATGATTACTTTGGCTTTCAAAGCGCGGGCAATTTCATACGCGGCTTGGCTGGTATCGTTACCTGGCTTTGTGCCGCAGTATCCCTCGATAATGACCACATCTTTATTCTGAGAAATTTCGATGTAAGCTTCTCGAGCTTTATCGGCTAAAGCCTTCCCGCTGCCAAGCGGGGGACTTAATAGAGCGACATTTTCCGTTAAATTAAATGCCTGCTGGGCAAACAAAGCGTCACTTGCCGAGCTTCCCGGTGGTTTTTCACCGACCAGCGGCCTGAGGAAACCGACTTTCCTGCCTTCACCTATCAACTGCCTGCCAATGCCGATGGCAATGGTGGTTTTACCAGCTGCCTCCTGCGTAGAAACGATATATAAAGCAACCATAACTTGCCTCCATATACCTCGTTCATAACTGGAACGTGCTTTCCTATTATAATTCCTTATCCCCCTTTCGTAAAGGGAAAAGTAATAGCAGCGCCTCTACGTTAGACGCTCCAGGTCTATATTTGGCATCGATTGAATGATATAATGAGGTTAATCAGGGAACGAGGCACGGGTCATGCCCGAGGCAATGCTCTACAAAAAGCTGCCCGACTCTAGAGTGCGCTGTGGTACTTGTCAGTGGCGTTGCACCATAAATCCAGATAAGTCCGGCGTCTGCCGTATGTACCAGAATCGCAGCGGCGTTTTATATAACCTGAACTACGCCCAGGCGTCATCGGTGGCGGCCGACCCGATAGAGAAGAAGCCCCTTTTCCACTTTTACCCCGGCTCACTCGCTTTCTCCATCGGGGGGTGGGGATGCAACTTTCACTGCCAGCACTGCCAGAACTGGGAAATCTCCTGCCCGCCGGATAATGAGCCCTGGCGTCGTTCTCAGGATATTCCCCCTCAACTGGCCATCGACCTCGCCAGGCAGCACCACTGCCAGGGCATTGCCTGGACCTACAACGAGCCGACCGTCTGGTTTGAATACACGCTTGACTCAGCCAGACTGGCCAAACAAAACGGCCTGTATACGGTATATGTGACCAACGGCTACATAACCCCGGAGGCACTGGATACCATTGGCCCCTATCTGGACGCATGGCGGGTCGATATCAAGGGTTTCAGTGACGCCTTCTATCGTGACCTGGCCAGGATACGTAACTGGAGGGGCATTCTTGAGGTGGCCAAGAGGGCCAAAGACAAATGGCAGATGCACGTTGAGGTAATCACCAACGTTATCCCGACGATGAACGATGACGACCAGCAGCTGGAGGGCATTGCCCGCTGGATAAAGGACGAACTGGGAGAACTGACTCCCTGGCATGTTACCCGGTTCTACCCCCACCACCACCTGATGCACCTGCCCGCCACGCCCATCGCCACCATTGAACACGCTTATGACATCGGTCGAAAGGCCGGTTTAAAATTTATATATGCAGGCAATGTGCCCGGCCATCAGAGCGAGAATACCGTCTGCTACGCCTGCGGCAAGCTCGTGGTGCGGAGGTTCGGCTATGAGGCCGAAATCGTGGGACTGGATGGTTCCAGATGCCGGTTCTGCGGTGCGGAACTTAACTTCAGAACGTAATCAAGGAGAACTAAAATGATAAGGCAGCCAGTGGTCGCCGGACAGTTTTATCCCGGTTCAGCTTCCCAGCTCAAGGTAATGATCGAAAAGATGGTGGATGCGGAGGCGGAGAAACAGGAGGTAATCGGCCTTGTCTCCCCCCACGCCGGGTATATGTATTCCGGGCCGGTGGCCGGGGCGGTCATCTCCAGAGTCAAATTTAAAGATACCTTCATCATCCTCGGGCCGAACCATACGGGAAGGGGCAAACCGCTGAGCATAATGTCGGAGGGCAAATGGCAGACGCCGTTGGGCGATGTGGAAATCGATGCGGAGCTGGCCCAGCACCTGCTGAGCATATCGCACCACCTGCAGGAGGATGATGCCGCCCACGCATTTGAACATTCCATTGAAGTCCAGCTTCCATTCTTACAGTACTTCCGCCCCGATGTCAGGATAGTGCCCATAACGCTCTCGTTTGCCAGCATTGACGCTTACAAGGAAATCGGCAGGGAGATTGCCCGGGCCATCAGTGATACCAGGCGGGAAGCGGTTATCATGGCCAGCAGCGATATGACCCACTACGAGCCGCATGATGTTGCCGCCAGGAAGGACCGGCAGGCGATAGACGCCATACTGCGACTCGATGAGGACGAGCTTTTCCGGCGGGTTGAAGAGCACAATATATC